>DATLIT010000141.1:0-3195 GCA_035539295.1 Terrimicrobiaceae bacterium
TCGGCAGGCCCATGCTTCATTCCAACGGTCGTACAGTGACGAAGAGCGCAATTGCTTCCAAGCACCGCAGCTTCATGAATGACCAGACCGATTCCGTGATAGAGGCGCAATCCTGGTCCAATCTTGGACTTCAGGTTCAGCTCGATGCCGAGCGCCCACTCGACGTAGAGGACGTAGAGGGCGACGACGGGAGCTCCTAGCAGGCGAAGCAGCGGAGACTGGCTTCGCACGGTCTGGGCCGCGCGATAGAGCAGCAATGCGCTACGGCTTTTCCAATTTCCTCTGTTGGCCTCCCAATCTTGAAGGATTCCACCTTTCATCTACCGTCGGGAAGTTTCATGCAGGTTCATTTTTATCTTCCGGAAAGCTATCTTCCGGATCCTGGACGGCAGGAAGCCTGGAAGTCCGGAAAGATCACCCAGCTGGAGGAAGCCGGAAAGATTGCCTGTGCGCAATGCTGGATCTATCAGACCTGGGTCGCCCTCGAGCGAGCCGGCTTTCCAGCAAGGCTAACTCATTCACTTCCCGGCGATGGAATCTTGGTTGCGTTGACCAATTGTCTCAGCAGTGATTTTAGGGCACCGGATCGCGTCTTCTTTGTCGGCGTGATGGCAGACTATGTCGCCCATCCGGGCGCGCATCTTCACCTGGTTCAAAACAAGGTGCACGCGCGGCGCTTGTGGAACTCCGCGTTTATGCCGCTCTGGCCGCACCCGAATTTGATTCCCCGCGATTCAGCGCGGATGGAAAGTTTTGAAAACGTTTGCTTCTTTGGTGAGAGCTCGAACCTTGCGCCAGAACTTAGCGACAGTCGCTGGCAAAAACGGCTTAAGGACGAGCTTGGCCTCAACTTCATCGTGTGCGGCGCGGATCGGTGGCATGATTACCGCGAGGCGGATTGTGTCGTGGCGGTGCGAGGATTCGGCCGTTCCGCATACCTTCACAAGCCTGGAACAAAGCTCTACAACGCTTGGCTGGCAGGCGTTCCGTTTATTGGCGGCATGGACTCGGCCTATGCAGCGGACGGGAAGCCGGGACGCGATTTCTTGCAGGTCTCGAAAAGGGACGAGCTGTTCGCCCATCTCCGGCAGCTTCGGGAGCGGCCCGAGTTGCGTCAACAGCTCGTGGCGGCGGGCAGGGCCGCTGCAAGCAACTTTTCGCTCCAGGCCACCCTGGCTCGCTGGCAGCGGCTCCTTGGCGACACGGTTCCAGAGTTGGCAGCCCATTGGCAACGTAAGAGCGTCGCGACGCGCCGTTTGTCTCTAGGAGTTCAGGCGATCAGCATTTGGCTCGACACGCTGCTCAGACGCTAATGTATCGCGTCGCGAGCCATCCCAACGTCGCGGCCGTGTCTGTTCGCAAGGCAGTCAAGATCTCGGCGAGTGCCAGACGCGGTGATTTCGATACCAGGGCGCCCGCCGCCTTGAGATGATGCATCGCCACCGTCCGGCAAATATCGTTCGTCTGTGGCCCTCGACGGGTGAGCAGCCTGTTATAAAGCTCCCAAAATGGCTTCCTATTGGATGGGTCCAACCCCTCGCGAAACGCTGCAATCAGGCGTCTCTCGCAGGGATGGAATTCTCGTCCGAGAAGGCGCGCCGCTTCCCGACCAGAAATTGCCGAGGCTTCCGCGAACGCCTGTTCTCGTCCCACCTTGGACATGGATGTCGCGAGATGCCGGTAAGAGATCAGGCGCTGGGGGAGGTTTGCGCCTTGGTATTTGGAGATGACGCGCGTCCAAAGCTCGTAGTCCTGTGCGATTCGATAGCCTGGGTCGTATCCTCCGAATTCATCGCGGATGATGCTGGCGCGGAAGAGGACCGAGCTATGCATGAAGGGGTTAAGGAAAGGCGCGGTCCAGATGATTCCTTGTTGTGTGAGTGGGGCGTCAAGCAACCCCACGAGCCGATCCCGCTCATCAATGATCCGACCATTGGTGCCCAGCAACACGATATCCGGCCTGGCCATCGTGAGCCGATGCTGCAACATAAGGCGGGTTGGGTGCGAGAGATCATCGGCGTCGTGCCGGGCGATCCATTGCCCACGCGCCAATTCGAGTCCCTGGTTCAGACAGGCTGTCTGTCCCCGATTGTGCGCATTGCGGATGACCCTGATTCGGGAATCCCGACTCTGCCAGGTCTCCGCCAATTCCGCTGATCCATCGGTAGAGCAATCGTCGACGATGAGAAACTCGAAATCTCGAAACGTCTGCGCCAGGATGCTGCGAATCGAAGAATTGAGAAACCGGCCCGCATTGAAGACCGTCATCAGGACGGTGACGGCCGGCTCGCTCATGCGAGAAGTCGACGGAAGATGCTGGCATGCCGCGCGACCCATTTCGCGCTATCGTAAGTCGCTTCGGCATGCGACCGTGCTGCGCTGGCGGCCTCTTGCAGCCTCGGAAGGAGACGCTCAACGGCCGCGGCGAGCTCTTCCCCTGTCGGCGGAATCAATTTTTCCCAGGAGACGGGAGCTGGAATAAGTTCGCCACAGGAGGCGGGGACCATTTCCGGCAGGCCTCCGGAGCCGGAGGCAACCACCGGGATGCCGGAGGAGAGGGCCTCGATGACGACGGTCGGACATGGGTCAAGATACTTCGGATGGAGCAAAATATGGTGATTTCGGTAGAGCTCCGCGGCTTGCTCCTGAGTGAACGATGCCAGCACCGTCACGCTCTCTTTCAGACGAAGCTTCCCAATTTCTAGTCGGATCTGCGCAAGACCGCCAGGCCAGCCCAGCTGCCCCGCAATAGTTAGCAAGCAATCGACTCCGGAATCCTTCAGTAGACGCGCGCAGCGAAGGGTCGCAAGCACACGTTCGGCGTAACCGTGAGTGCCCAAAGTCAGCAGTCGCAAGGGCTCTGCCGGGAGCGGAGTGGCCGCGGGCCGAAATTTTTGCAAATCGACGGGATTAAAAATGATTTCACTAGCCGCCTCGCATCGACCGAGAAAACGCTCTGCGGAATCCCGGCAAAACGTGCTCTGGTAAATTACGAAGTTTGCCATCGCGCGGGACCGCCGCATTGGATGATTGTAGCGTTCGACATCGTTGCCTGCCCATGCGGGATAAGCGACGCCATTTTGATTCCAGACGATGGAAATCTTGAGCCTCTGGCATGTTTTGAGGAGATCTTCGGCGAAGGCGGGATGAGCGCTGCTGACAAGATAAAGGAGGTTAAATGACTCTTCATTACAC
>DATLIT010000142.1:0-3752 GCA_035539295.1 Terrimicrobiaceae bacterium
TACTCGGAAGGCTCATGCTCAATTCAGCGACTCCGAGACCACTGAGGATGGCCGCGCCGAGCGGGTCACCGGCGACTCCACCGCACACCCCGACCCACTTGCCAGCTCCTTTCGCGGCTCGGACAGTCATATCGATCATGCGCAAGATGGCTGGATGGAGACCATCAACGCTCTTGGCAAGTGCGGCGTGCATCCGGTCCATCGCCAGCGTGTATTGCGTCAAATCGTTCGTTCCCACCGAAAAGAAATCGACGTGCTTGGCAAACTCTGCGGCCATCAAAACCGTGGACGGAACTTCGACCATGATGCCGATTTCCACTGGAGGCACGCCGAGTTCTTGCCTGACTTGCTCGGCCACTTGCTTGGCCTCGTGAAGCTCCTCGAGCGTGCTGATCATGGGGAACATGATCTTGATCGGCCCGGTCGTCGATGCCCGATAAATGGCTCGCAATTGCGGCAGAAAGATTCCAGGCTGGCGCAAGCAGAGACGGATTCCTCGGACGCCCAAGAAAGGGTTCTCCTCTTTCGCCAGCGAGATGTAGGAAGCGATTTTGTCTCCGCCGATGTCCAGAGTTCGCAAGATCAACGGCAGACCGTTGAGAGCGCGAGTCATTTCGGAATACGCCTCGTATTGCTCGTCCTCGGAGGGGGGCGTGTCCCGCTCCAAGAAGAGAAATTCCGTTCGCATCAACCCGATGCCTTCGGCGCCGGCCTCCACTGCGGCAGTTGCTTCGGCTGCCTTTCCAATATTGCCGACAACTTCGACGCGATGCCCATCAGTGAAGACCGCCGGTTCGTAACGCGTCGCATACTCTTCATTTCGGCGACTCGCGAGATCGACCTGGAAGCGCTTGGCGGATTCCACGTCTTCGGCGTTCGGCTCGATGTAGAGTTTGCCAGCGGAACCATCCAGGATACATGTCCGCTCGGAGTCTACTTCGAGAACTGCAGCACCAGCGCCGACGACACAGGGAATATCGAGCGATCGCGCAATAATAGCGGTGTGCGCGGTGGGCCCACCGGA
The DNA here is from genome assembly GCA_035539295.1 of Terrimicrobiaceae bacterium. GTDB lineage: Bacteria > Verrucomicrobiota > Verrucomicrobiia > Chthoniobacterales > Terrimicrobiaceae > DASTFP01. Next base: position 1,025 of record DATLIT010000142.1, read on the forward strand.
GGCCGTACAAAGGCCAAGAATTCGCTTGGGATCGAGTTGCGCGGTGTCCGAGGGTGTCAAGTCATCGGCGACCAGAATGACAGCATGATCAGGCAATCGTGGCGCACCATGCTCAGCTCCAGCGAGCAGACGCAAGACGCGCTGGCCGATATCGTGGAGGTCCGCAGCTCGCTCGGCGAGTCGCTCGTTCTCAATTTGCTTCAACTCCATCGAACGACGTTCAATGGCATGGTGCCACGCCCAGGCCGCACTGTGGCCGGTTTCAACATGCGTGGAGACCTCTTGGAAAATTTCCGCGTCGTTGAGGAGCGCCAAGTGTGCTCGGAAAATCGCGGCCTGACCTTTGCCCGACTGTTTTGAGACTTGGTCATAGATGTCCGTGATCTGCTCGTTTGCGGCAGCGATGGCGCGCTTGAGAGCAAGCTTTTCGGATTCGGGGTCCTGGGGTTTGTCCTCGACGAGGATGTGAGTCGTCTGGAACTGATACACTGGACCGATCGCAATCCCCGGCGAAGCCGATACGCCGGTTAGAGCATGGCCGCCGGAGACGGGGACCCATTTGTCGGCCTCTGTAATCGCCTCTCTGGTCTCCTCGACGTCGCCAAGTCCACTGTCAACAGCCTCTTTGAGCGCCTTCAAGGCGGGTTCGGCATCCGGACCGCAAGCAATGATGCGGATCGTCTGCCCGCCGGGAGTGCCGAGCTTAAGAATGGCCGCCATGGATTTTCCGTTCGCGATCTTGGTGCCATATTGCACGCGGATATCCGACTCGAACTGGCCGGCAAGATCGGCGAAAACAGTCGCCGGTCGTGCATGCATTCCTGCGCTGCCCACGATCTTGGCATCGACGTGGTGCGCTCCGGGCGGTGGCGGAGCTCCCTCCGGCTCGGGGGTGGGCTGCGCCGCTTCGCGGCTCAAGCCTGCAATGATGTCGTTGGGGTCATTCGTTTTCGCCAGGAGTTCGGCTTTGGCGGGGTCATCCAGCACGTCCGTCAGCGCCGCGAGCACGCCTAAGTGCTCGTCAGATTTGGCAGCGATCCCCACGATGAGATGAGCGACTTTTCCTGGTCCCCACTCTACCCCTTCAGGTAACTGGACGACGGAGATGCCGGTGGCCCGGATCAGCTCGCGATCCTTGGCCATGCCATGGGGAATAGAAATCCCATTGCCCAGATACGTGTTGGCCTGGCCTTCCCGGCCGATCATGCTTTCGATATAGCCCGGTTCGATGAAGCCCGATTCGACAAGGACCTGACCTGCCGCGCGAATGGCTTCGTTCTTGCTTCCGGCGCGAGCACCGATCCTGATGTTTTGAGGCGTGAGTTGAATCATGGGTCGAGTTCTCTGGTGGAGGATTCGTTTCGATCGTTGATCAGGCCAGGGCGGGCATCGGCTCGGTGATCGGACGCTTGAGGAAGAAAAGCACTCCGGCTGTGACCACTGTGCCCGCGAGGATGGCAATCGCGTAGGCCAAGAGATTGGTCACCGCGCCAGGGATCAATGCGGCGAAAATTCCGCCGTGCGGAACGAGCAGCTGCACGTTGCTCACCATTGAGATAGCCCCGGTGACTGCAGAACCTGCAATTAGCGCTGGGATGACCCTAATCGGGTCCTTGGCAGCAAACGGAATCGCGCCTTCGGTGATGAAGGAGATCCCCAGGACCAACGCCGGACCAGCGGCCTCGCGTTCCTCGAGGTCGAACTTGTTTTTAAACAGGAGGCACGCTAGCGCCAGTCCCAGAGGCGGCGTCATTCCTGCTGCCATTACTGCCGCCATCGGCGCATAGATCTTGCTCGCGAGAAGCCCGACCGCGAAAGCATAGGCCGCCTTGTTGATGGGACCGCCCATGTCAAACGCCATCATCGCCCCCAGAATGATGCCGAGAACGACAGCGTTCGCGCCCTGCATGCCGAGCAGCCACGCATTCATCGCATCGTTGAGCCATTTGACCGGCGGAGCGATCAAATAGATCATCAAGAGGCCGATTCCGAGGGTTGAGAGGAACGGCAAAATCAGCACCGGCTTCAGCCCTTCAAGGGTTGCGGGCAGGCGAATCTTATCTGCGAGAAATTTCGTAAAATAGCCCGCGAGAAAGCCGGAAAATATTCCACCGATGAAGCCGGCGCCCAGAGACTGGGCCAGAAACCCACCGACCAATCCGGGGGCGATGCCGGGTCGGTCCGCTATTGAATAGGCGATGAAGCCTGAAAATACCGCGATGAAGAGGCGAAAGGCGGTATCGCCGCCGATTTTCATGAGCGCCGCGGGAAGCGTTCCTTCCGGATATGCGCCCTCCTGGATGCCGCCAATGGCGAAAGCCAGGGCGATCGCCAAGCCGCCCGCAACGACCAGCGGGAGCATATAGGAGACTCCGGTCATCAAATGCTTGTATGGGCCCGTTCGCGCCTTGGCTCGCTCGGCTTTGGCTTTTTCCACCGCTCCGGCGAGGTCGCCGCCTGCCCCACCCGCACCCTCCACCGGCTGCTCGAGGGCTTTCTTAAGAACGTCTCGGCCGGCGTGCATCGCCTCTTTGGTGCTCGTCATGTAGAGGCGCTTGCCGCCAAACCGCGAGGTGTCGACGTTGGTCTCGGCGGCGATGACCACTGCGTCTGCGGCAGCGATGTCCTCAGGCGTCAGTTGGTTCTTGGCCCCTACCGAACCCTGAGTCTCCACCTTGATGGTGTGACCCAAAGCTTTGGCGGCCTTCTCGAGGGCGGCCGCGGCCAT
>DATLIT010000143.1:0-3549 GCA_035539295.1 Terrimicrobiaceae bacterium
TGCCAGGAGTGGTCGTTCAGGGAAGCAGCGAGCCGATGGCTGCCCGGCGCTGAGGTGCAGAGGCGCTATCGCGGGCTCTGCCTCGACACGTAAAATATGTCCCAGACGGCGATGAACATCGCCGCGATCGTCGGCCCGATGACAAAGCCGTTGAGACCGAAAATGGCGATGCCTCCGAGCGTGGAGATCAGCACGACGTAGTCGGGAAGCTCGGTATCCTTGCCGACCAGAAATGGCCGCAAGAGATTGTCCACGAGGCCGATGACGAAGGCGCCGAACGCGATTAGCACCACGCCCTCCCAAATGGCGCCCGTCGCCAGGAAATAGATGGCCACCGGCAGCCATACCGCAGCGGCGCCGACTGCAGGCAGCAGCGAGAACAACCCCATTACCACGCCCCACAGCACCGGAGCGTGGATGCCGAGCACCCAGAAGATGAATCCGCCGAGAGCGCCTTGCACGATGGCCACAAGCAAGGTGCCCTTGAACATGGCGCGGGTGACAATGGTGAATTTGGAGAAGATCTCGCGCTTCTGGTCGGCGGGGAGCGGGATCGCATCTTTGATGCGCCTGGACAGTGCCGTCCCGTCGCGCAGAAAGAAGAACAGCAGATAGAGCATGATGAACAGGCTGATGATGAAGTTTGCCGTGCCCTTGCCGACGCTGAGCGCCTGCGCGGCGATGGTCTTGCTGCCTTGGACCAGGGCGGCTGACAGGCGTGGCTGTATTGCGCTCAGATCGGTCAAACCGAGGCGATTCAGGATGTCTGTTACCCAGCTTGGCAAGGCGTCGATGACCTGTTGAATGAACTGGCCGAAATCCATCTGGCCAGACTCGATCGTCTCGTACAGATTTGTTGCTTCCCGCAGCAGTGACGCGGCCGTCAGCGTCAAGGGCAGGATGACCATGGTCAGGATGATCAACACGCTCGCGATGGCGGCAAGGTTGCGGTGCTGCCCCATCGCGCTCGATAGCCAGCGATAGAACGGTGCAAACACGATGGCCAGCACGGTTGCCCACAGGATCGCGCCGTAGAATGGCCAGAGGATCCAGGCGAAGGCCACCGAGACCGCAATGAGCAGCACGATGAGGGTGTGGTCTTCGACGTCGCGCATGCGGTCTTTTGCCGGGGGCCTGTCTCAGTGCAACAGGGATCATACTGGGGGCCAGCTGAAAAGGCCCTAAGCGAATGCGTTAGGGGTTAGCGCTCTAGAAGCGCTAGGCACCCGGCCTGTTCTTACCGTCGGTATAGATGACACCGAGCTAGGCCCCTTCGTCAGCAGCTCCCCCACTTGTGGGCTGATCTCGCCGCCGAACTTTCCCGACAAGCACCAGAGCCGCGTCGAGTGTTCCGTCGTCCACTTCGCCGAAGGTCGCGGCGATCTTGGCTTCCGTTAGCAGCCAATCTTGCCCGCCTTCGCGACGAGTTCCCCACAGCCACAGCGCAAGGTCGGACGCGGTTAGGTTTTTAAAGGGAGCCAACTTCCTGTCCGCCTAGAAACCAAAGGCCTATACAGAAAAGTTGCCACCGGAATTGCAATCCGAACGCGCTAGGCTTCCAGCGGCCCTGCCGATGGAGCCTTGAAAATTCTTGGTCTAGAGTGCGCGTGGTGACGGTTAGTCACTGGAAAGACAATACTGAACGCTTTAGCAAACCGCCGCCTTCAGCCTCTCACGCTAAGGATCTCCAGGAATTGCTCAGTCTGCAGACTAGGTACGTTCAATCACAAATGAGATGGTATGCGGATCAAACACAAGAGTTTGGGCAGCTAATGGCAGGAGCCTTGGGCAGTGTGGAAGCCAGTGCCGGCGCGGTTGTCGCCCAGACACTAACGCATGTGGACCCGCCCGAAGACGTAACCAGCTTGAAATTGACCGGCTTCTCAATTGAGGTCGATACTGACCCTGGCACGTTGCTAATGCAAACAGACAAGGGCCCTTTCAGTGTTGAGATATCCAAGACCAAGCTATCAAATCTTGTTTATGCGCTCCAGATTGTTTCTTACGCCGATGAGCCGTTGCAACAGAAGCGGCTGAAAAGGCAAGCCGAGGCTAGATTGCTATACGCTCAGTTGGCGATCCCACAAAAGCGCGAGAAGCCACACCAATCAAGAGTTCTCGGCGGGCGAAGGAGAGGAAAGGCAAGAAACAGAAATAGGCCAAACATCCCACGATTCAGACTGGAGTGGTAAGGTTCGGCTTAGATCAAGGTGTGAGATTGAGATATGAAAACAGAGGTCACGTCGCGCGAGTTGGCCAACCTCCTCGGCCTCGAGTCACCGGAAATAGCTGACCTGAGTAAACGCAAGATCCTCAGCTCTGGCAGCAAAAAGGGCACTTATAGCCTGCAAGTCAGTGTCCGGAATTATGTTGAGCATCTGCGCAAGCGGCCGGCCGAGCAAGAGAGCAAAGATACCTTCAAACATTCCGGCATCAAGCGGAAAAAGGCAACGGCGCTCGTATTCGACTCCGAGAAGTCAGAGACGAGTCCCCTCGGCGTTGCCGACGCGAACCGCTATTTCCTACCACGCAGTCGCATTAGGCTGCTGAGCAAGCGGGTGCAGTCCTTTCGACTCTATATAAGAGACGGTCGGTGTTACACGATTTGGGACAAATAACTCTTGCTTTGGAAAACTACAGGAGCGCTTCTGCGTTGCCAGTTTCTGCGACTCAAGCGCCGCGATCTAGTCGAATGTACAGCCAATACCGCATATCCATATAGAGGCCCGCGGGCGAGGCGCTGACCACCATTGAGGTCGATGAACCTCTCACCTGATAACCTCCATCCGAACGTTGGCTGCTGTGCCCATCCCGATGGCCCGAGCAGCACCGCTGCTAAGATCAATCGAGCGACCTTTCACAAACGGACCGCGATCGTTGATCCGCACTATCACCGACCGGCCATTGTGGATATTCGTAACTCGAACCCGCGTCCCAAACGGAAGCGTCCGGTGCGCAGCGGTCATGGCACCAGGGTTGAACCTTTCCCCGGATGCCGTTCGTCGTCCCGCGAGTTCTTTACCATAGTAACTCGCAACATGCGCCTGGGCGGCGCTCTCTAGACACATAAGCGCACATAGCGCCAACACAGCCGTCCTCATTCCAATCTCCTTCGATAGATTCTCGTTGAGACTGGACAGACACGAGGACTTTGTTGGCAATGCGTTCAGGGTGTGACAGAAAGAGATATTTCTGGAGCGATTACAGGGCCTTAAGGGGCTTCGCTAGGATGTAACGCTCCGCGGTCTCAGATTCGAGCTACCCCCAAAACAAGTCCGCGGGCACGCAGAGGAATGTCCGCTTAGGGTCAATAGCCGACATGGGCGAGCGGATCAGAGAATGTCTGCTTTGCCGCAGAAAGCCGACATTCTGTTCGGCGGTGAAAGCCGCACCCTCCACAGCATTCGGAACTGAGACAACCGCTTGACTTTGCAGTGGCACGCCCCTCGGCCAAGGTCATCGAAATGTCCGCTTCGCGACGTCGCCATTGACCAAATTTTCACTCTCTGATCGCAAGTTTAGGCATGAAATTCGAGACCGTTCTTCTGG
>DATLIT010000144.1:0-6032 GCA_035539295.1 Terrimicrobiaceae bacterium
CTGCAATCTTCGCGGTGTTTTCAATTGCTTCAGGCAGATCTGCAAATAGTCGCGCCATCTGCGCAGCGGATTTCAGGTAGCGTTCGGCGTTAATGCTTAGGAGCCGTCCGGCGGAATCGAAGGTGGTGTGATTCCGGACACACGTGAAGAGATCAAGTGCTCGGCGGGCATCAGGTTGCGCATAGAGAACACCGTTAGTGGCCACGAGGGGCAGTTTGTGTGCTCTGGCGAGGGCCACGAGCTGTTGGTTGCGCCAGGTTTCTCCTCGGCGCAGGTGGCCTTGGATTTCAACAAAAACATTCCCTTTGCCAAAAGCTGTCGTGAGCTGCTCGAGCCTTTTTGGAGTTTGCGGATGGCAGGGATCCTGAAGGATTCCTTCTTCGTCGCCGGTCAAGGCGATGAGTCCTTCTGTATAAGCGGGGAGTTCCTGCCAGAGCACCGTCGATGCTGTTTTGCTGCCTCGCAGTCGGGCATTCGTCACCAGGCGACAAAGGTTTTGGTATCCTGTGCGGTTGGCGACCAGCACCGGAAGAATGCATTTGTCCTCCATTGTGAGCTCCACACCGACAAAGGCATGAATTCCCTGTTCGTTTGCCGCCGCGTGCAGGCGGGGAGAGCCATAAACTCCGTCGCGATCACACATCGCGATGGCCGGAAGATTCAGCCGTGCTGCCGCGCAGGCCAGGTCTTCCGGATTGGAGGCGCCCCGGAGAAAGCTGAAGGCGCTGCGGGCATGGAGCTCAAAGTAGATCATGGAGAGCACACGCGTCTGGCGTGTAGTTCTTCGGCCTCTCGCCGCAGAAATTGGCTCCGCGAGACGGGGAGTCGGCGTCCGCTGGAAGCGTGCGCTCCCAAACGCCGTGCTTACGTTTCATAGCAGCCTTCGATTTTCCAGATGGTGTCGTGGCGTGAGAGTCGGTAGAGGCCTCCCTTAGCTAGGGCTACATCCCATTCCTCTTGCTGCCACGATTCGCGGTCCCACCAGTTCCCGGAAAGTCGATAAGGCCCGACATAGCTGTGAATCGCGCCCCGTGCCACTGAGGATTTCAATGAGATCGGACGGCCGTCTTGGACAGACACCAAGCTCGAGATGGCTGGACGAAATCGTCGCAAAGGAAGTCCCCGGAGCGGCGCGATCGCCTCGCGGGTGTCTTCTCCCTTTTGTTTTGGGCGAGTAAAGCATTCTTCCAAGACATAGCTATCCGGCCGGTGGGTGTTGCTTCTCGCCGGGACACCGACATATTCATTGCCGAGAAACGCTTTTAATTTCGCAAGCGTTTCGCCAAAGCGGTTGGGATCGCGAAGCGCACTTTCGAAGAGTTGAAGCTGATCCCTTGCCGGAGCCACTGCCTGAAGGCTCAGCCGAACACCAATGGGACGTTCGGGAAGTTTCAAATCCTCCAGATGCGTATGGAGGATCCGAAAGAGCACCTCGACATCAGCCGTCGGTGCCGGAATGGAAAAAACACGGTCATGGCTGGCACCATTCTCGAGCGGAAGACGGAGGACCATTCGTTGAGCCACTCGATAGACTGTCCGTAACCGCCCGCATAACCCCTCCAGAAAGCGGCGGAGCAAAAATAAGAGCGGTTCAATCGTTTCGATTTCGCAATCGAAATCAAATGCCTCCGCATATTCGGGCACAGGACGGAACAAACGAAGCAAGCGCTTGTTGCGTCCGGATACCTTCCGGCGCAGGACTTCGGCGGTCGGGCCAAGGCGCTCGATTGTTTCCATCTTTGGCAGCGCAAGAAATTCCCCGACGCGACGAATTCCCCAGCCATGCAAAATTCGCAGAAATTCGTCGGGGGGTTCGAGAATCTCAATGGGCAAGGAGCTTGCAAAAGCCCCAGGATTATAAATGACAGCCAAGGGGTGCGCTCCGCGGGCGGCAATAAAGGCGAGATCCGGCGTTGGAGCCACACCCATCATGGCGGACAAGCCAAGGGTGCGAAGATGAGCAACTTGTTCATCGGCCAGTTGCTGCCAACAGGTCCCCTTCCGAACACAACGAAGATCAGCTATGCATGCGCCATCGCAGCACAGTTCTACATCCGGAGAGAGCGCCAGAGCTATTTGCACGAGGATTTGGTTCAAGCAGTATTCCTGAGCGGGAGAGCGCGAGCGAATGACCAGCCCTCTTACACGCGCCATGGCCTGCGCCGATGTCATGCCGGCAACGATGCCTCGGGCGGCTGCTTCTTCGTTCGCCTCCGCGACAATGCCTTTCAGGGTGGTTTCGTTGACCACCACAGCCGGCCCGCGAACATCGTGCCAGCGCAAGGCTGCCTGAAGTTGAAATTGTGGCAGGAAAATACAGCCAAACATGGTGCTTCCTATGCGGATTTTTGAAGCACCTCGAGCGGAGCGGCGCCGCGTTCAAAAACCTGCACCTGGAGGTGTTCCCAGAGCGCAACACGCGGAAGATGGATGGCTTCCAAGCTCAAATCTGTGCGGATGGCCATGCGAACCGGCACGCTTTCCACGAGCGGTTGCGGGGAAAGCACGACAAACACTGTGCCGGTGGGCTCGAGCACTCGTTGAAAGCGATGCCATGTGTTCACCGGAATGCGCCGCAATTGCGCGGCCGGCATCATCTGCAGATCTAAAATTACTACCGGCAGATTGCCATCCCGCAGCAAAATGTCCGCGGCCCTAATTGCCGGGGCCGCCGCCCCGCAAATCACCCAGAGGATGCGGCGTAAATGCTCATCCGCCCAATCGGAGGGCTCGAATGAATTTACCGCATCGATAAAACCGATAAAAAACCCATCGCGCACCGCCGCATCCACCATCGCGGTCAACAGCAATAAACCCCCCGCGCCGGAGCCACAGACTTCCGTGATCGCTCCTTGAAGAAAACCGCCTTTTTGATCAAAAGGGCGGCAACCTGTCAGCAGTCGGCCATTCCATCTGCGCGGAGATGGAGGAAATTTTTCCGCCACCAAACTCCGTAATGCTTCCAGCTGAACAAGTCTGGAATCATGGGGTTGCATGACGGATTAGCCCTCGAAAAATGCCGGCCAGTTTCACGTCCTGTGCATTCACCACGAGATCTGGATAGCGTGGATTACTGGCCCGCAGGATGATCTCCACCTTTTCAGGGAGAAAAAATACTCGCTTGAGCGTTGTCTCATGCGCTTCTCCCACAAGAAGAGCGGCGATCCCGCCATGCTGCACTTCGAGGTTTGGACGCAAGAGCACCCAGTCGCCATCCAAAATTCCGTCTCCGATCATCGAGTCTCCTCGCACACGCAAGAAAAAGTCTCCCTCTCTCGAAGGAAGAAGGTCGGTAGTTTCGATAATCTCATCCGCTTGCGCAAACGCTTCCTGCAAAGGACCAGCTGGGATCGTTCCTAAAAGGGGAATGCCACCGGCTCCCAGCGCAAACCGCGCCTTCGCCGTCAACCGCACCACGCGCGAGCGACCTCTCTCTCCTCCGCCTTGAATCACTAAAAAGCCGTTTCGTTCCATGATGCGCAGGGTTGCAGTGAGACTGCTTTCGGCCGCATACCCCAATTTCGTCACCAAATCCGAGACGAAAGAGGGTTCCTTTCTTTGCTCAAAGTCTAAGATCGCTTTAGCAATGCGATGGTGAACAGGAGAAAGCAGACTTTTCATATCGTGTAAATTCACGATTACTCGGGAGTTTAGCAACCTCTTTTTTCCCTACTGAAATGATCTCCTTTCGGCCGAGTGATTTAAAACAAAAGAAAGTTTACGCACAGTCAGTCGGAATTTTAGCGGCTATCTTGCTGAGCCTCCCCATCTAGCCTGTCAGAGACGCCTCCATCTCAGAAGAGATGTGTCCGAAACTCAAAACCACGTGTCACGTAAAATATAGTGCAACACTCTAGAAACAAACCAACTACAGAATGTATATATCGCGCGCTGATCACTTCGAAAATTCCGATGCTTCGAGAACCAGTTCCAAAGCCCCTGAAAGGATGGTACAACTCCAAATTCTATGAGGAACCGAATTACCGGCCAGCTATTGAAAGCGTTCCTCAACCACAAGATCAAGGACTTTGGAAAGATGACTACTCTTCATATCGACACTCAGGAAAAGCATATTTCACTCACGGCCAACCTGCTGGGAGAGACAGAACCGATTGATGCGAGCTTGACGTACACACTCGAGGAAAGCGACGGCCGGACATTTTTCGTTCCGACGGAGCTCAATTGCTCACGGCACTGGCTTTCGTTGTTGGCTCAACAGATGCTCAAGGACAATGTCATCCGATTCGAAATTCCGAGCGGTATCGCGGTTACGATGGTCAAGGTATTGAAGATCTAACAGGTTGACGTAGCAAGGTTTGAGACTGTTTCCCGTCGCCGGTTGAGCCTCGCTAGCGGTGTAATGGTGCCCCATCGGGCCCATGGGCCTGCCGAAGATCGTCGTGAGGTGGATGTCGAGGCATCCGTCGACGTGTCGAATGACGAACCCTGGAGGAATTCTATGCTTTGGACTGTTCTTGTTGTTTTCCTGATCCTCTGGCTACTGGGGTTTAGCTTTCACGTAGCCGGAAATCTGATTCACATCTTGCTGGTCGTTGCACTCATCGTTTTGGTTCTGCAATTATTCTCGGGACGAAGGCTTCCGTGAAGGGCACGCAACCAAACGCGTTTATCTTGAAAGCGAGTTCCCGACGTTTTGATCGGAGTGCTTAGAGAGGGCCTGGAGTCGAGCGCTACAGGTCCAGGAATGTAGAGTTGCCGTGACACGAGGGCGCCTCCTTTTTCTTCTTAGCTTCGTTGCGCTTGTCGCTGTCGTTGTTTTAGCGGTCCCGTTCGGGAATCGCAAATTGACCGAGTACGTCGAAAGCGATGCATTTCGCAGAGAGCTCGACAAGCAAACATCGAAAGGACTGCATTTCGAAGGCGAGTACCAGACGATCAGGCGGACAGGTCTTCTCACCGTTGAGACAGACGGCTTCAAAGCACGCAATGGGGTAAAGGCCTTCAAGACACTCTCTACCGGGCAGGTGGATGCGAAATTTAATCCATGGGGGATCTTTTTGCGACGGTGGGAGCTCGAATACATCCACATCCCTTCAGGCAGAGCGGAGATTCAGACTTACGAACCCAAACCCGAAAACAAGCCACCGAAACCATGGTATGCAGTCTTCCTACCTGAGCGGGTGCACCTGAATCGGGTGGTTTGTGACTCCGCCGACGTGACCTGGCAATTGCGCGGTCGCAAGGCAGGGTTCTTTGAGACCTACCTGTTAATCACACCGTACGGCCGCGACTTTGAATACCGTGCGGAGCGTGGCGTGATGAAGACGGGTATCGTTCCTGATCTTGTGCTGCATCAATTACACCTGCTCATTACCAAAGAGCTCCTGACACTTTACGACCTTGAGCTTGCTCCCAGCGCGAAAAGCAGTGGCCGAATTCGTGTCAGCGGATGGGCTGGGATGAAAAACGACAAGAGCGTTTCCGCCGAGATGAACTTCTCAGACATACCGGTTGATCCCTGGATTCCGAAAGCCTGGGCAAGGCTGATCAAAGGAAGGGCCTCCGGCAACGTGGCTTGGCAGGGCACAGACATGAGGATGGAGAGTTCGTCCGGCTGGGGAGAGGTCCGACTCGAAGACGGCCGCGTGGCCGGTGCGCGATTTCTCGAGGATGTCGCCAGCCTCATCGGCAAGTCGATCGACACAGTAAGCCTGAGGCGCTTTTCGTTGGGATTTGAATGGAAATATCCACGGGTGCAAGTCAAGCAGATGGATATTGAGGCGGAAGGCGTGTTCCGGCTTAAGGGAACTGCGACAATTAACAAGAAGAGCTTGAGCGGAGAGCTCCAGCTCGGGGTTACACCAGAGTATCTCGAGTGGCTTCCCAAAGCGGAACGAGTCTTCACACGGCAACGTGATGGCTATCTCTGGACCACAGTGCAGTTGGGTGGGACGATGGCCGATCCGCAGGAAGACCTTAGTCCGCGGGTGGCTGAGCTGCTCAAGAAATCGCCGGCCGCGGCCCTTGGCCTCCTTATTCGGGGTATCGGAGAGTGGTTCGAGAATTCTGTC
>DATLIT010000145.1:0-8091 GCA_035539295.1 Terrimicrobiaceae bacterium
CCACTGACGTGTGGGCCGCTGACTACGGCTGGTTGCTGGTTTATGAAGCACCGGACTTCCTTGTGAAGAGGGAAGAGTCCGGCGCTTGACATCCCAGCGTAATCCCCCGCTCACCCTCCGATTTTAATGCAGGCGAAGGGATGCTGTTGGAAGACTACTCCAAGCCAGCAATCCAATCCCACAAAGGCCTCAAATCTCGGTGGTCGAGCGCCAATTTTCGAATATCCTTATCAAGATTGATGGCATGGCGAAGGCGCTCTTTCGCCTCTTCCATGCGTCCCGCGACGCTGGCGTAGCAGGCTAGCCTTCCTGTTCGCTTGAAACTTCGTCGGATTCCTCCGGCGGCAGGAGGATCTTAAACACATCTCGCCAAAATTCTATATCTTCGGGCGGCACGGGCGAAATGCGCTTCGTCGTCCGGCTTCGGCTCGAAATCATCTCGCAAGCTGATCACGGATCCGAATATCGGCCCTTTTGCTCGATTCGGGGGAAAAACTTCGCGCCAGGATGCCCGTGGTGACGCTTTGTTTGGGTGCCGCTAAGCCTGCTCGCTGAGTGTGGCACGCTTCTCGCCCTAAATGTATGACAAATGTTGTACAAATCAGCGTATCGGCCATTAGGGCGCGATTAGGGCGCAAATGTACTTTGCGTCCGTGCCATACATTTGTAGTACTCCGGTCCTCTTATCTCGGCGGACGCATGAATACTAACGATCGGCCGGAGAGCTTGCATTTATCGGACTTGGCGGGCTACAAGTAATACGCCTTGCAACGCTTAAAACCGCTAAAATCCGTTTTTAAGTCCCTTCCGTCTGCCATTTTGACACGCCGGCCTCTGTGGGTAAACTTCATTCAAAAGCCCGATTCCAAGTCTTGCAATGCTCGCGCGTCAGCCGAGCGCACGCTCTGGTCATCGAGGCGACGCAGATAGCCGGCGTCAAAAAAGGCCCACATCCCAGTGAACGCGGTGCCAGGCTGCAGGCCACCGACCAACGACCCTTAGCTTAGCGGAGGGACAAAGGTGTTTCGCCTACCGGGACTTGCTCAAAATACGGGGGCGCAATAGCCCGTTCCTCGGCTGACGACGTCAACTTCTTGTGCAAACTCGTTCACCCTCTTTTCTCATCAGTATTTCCCTATTCATCACTCTCTCCACTCTTTCCGCGGACCGAGACAGCCGGCCTGGTTCGCTGCAGCGTCCGGTTAGGCGGCCCTCATATCCAGAACTGCCACCATTTCTTGTTTAACTTGCGCTGCCAATCGGCTTCCTCGTCAGCCACGATCTCTGCGTGAATAGTGTGGATGTGGTCGAGATAAGCTGCGCAAGTTGGCACGAGCGAACGATGCTTGCCCGTCTTCATCTCGTAAACCAAAACACCCGAATCAGGCTTGGAGGCGTCCACGAAATACATCTCCTCGCCTCCGTCGCTGCCAATGAAGAATGATTTGCCGATCTCAGGCGACGAAAACTTCGCGCCGCTCAAATCAATGACTGCATCGAGGCGGTTCGGGAGCATGACCGTCGTCTGCGAACGAGTCGGGCTCGAACGGGTAGCTGAGAACTGTGGCACGATAAGACGCTGGGAGTGTAAATCCCACGCGTTTCTCGATTCCTGGATGTCTTGCTCAGTCACGTGTAAGCGACGCCTAACATTATGTCGATAGACTAAGAGCGACTATATCCGGGAGTCGTCAAGACTAAGCGAGTTGTCTTTGATCGCAGAGCGAAACAGACGCGCGGTTCGCTGCGACAGTCTTTCTAAGTCAAATCAGAATCTATACACCTGCGCTAGCCATCCGTAAGACGCCCCGGTTCCGTTTTCCTGACCAGGGTCCCAAGTGTCTGTCAACACCGCGGACCGCGGCTGGGCGACACCCTCCAGTTCCTCATTCCCAACTCGCGCCGGCTTTCGTCTTACATGGCCAGTCTCAGCCGAGGCGAACCCCTTCGATCACTCCCACAACGGAGTCGGTCGAACCATCCATCGCCCAAAAGGCCGACCGGCGGACATCTAGCTCCACCGAGGTTCTGGCTGCGAATGCTCCCTCGATCAGCGCTACTTTGGCTAGATCCTCGGCCGGGGCCTGGTGCAGGGGGATGGCGTAGGTAGCGCCACCGGTCTCGACGACGAAGATGGGAAAGCCGCGCCGGCGTTGGATGCCAATCCGATCGAGGGCAGCCGAGGGGACCAGCCGGGTCCCGTATGCCTCGTCGATGACAGTGATCTTGGCGGGGCCTTCCTTGCGGAGCAGGTGGGTGGTTTCGTCTTCCTCAATGCGCCACACCATCCCGGTCGCCAGGACCGTGATCGTGGGGTTTACAAAGCTGGGAATCCCGGCCGAGTCGTAGGCGGTTTGAAGTGGGGCGGACCAAGTGACGGCGTCGAGGTCAGCGCTGACGGAGGGATCAATGCCGCCGAGGACAGCATAGTCCAGCTCGAGTTCCACCTCCCACCGGTAGAGCAAACGGGTCGGGTCAATAGGGACTGCTTGCCGGGTGAGGTCTCCGCTTGAGGGCGAGGTGACCCAATGCCAGAGCTCGAAATGAAGGTGGTCCCCGGCGTCATTGTGATCAACCGAGGCAATCGGCTCGCCCGTCAACACTCGATCGCCGACATTCTTGGGGCCGGGGACGATGTGGATGTACTGGGTGGCGAAGGCAGCGCCGTCGTCGTGGTGGGTGATCGTGAGCTGGGCTGAGCTCTTGTCGACGATGATGCCCGCATAGGCGGCAAAGACGCAGTTGCCTTCACCAGATGCCAGATCGAACGCCTCGTGGATGCGGTGCAGGCCCGGTATGCCATCGGGTTGTATCGAAGCGAAATGATCGCTGGAGCAGGTCGCGGAGGGTGTGCCCTGCAACCGGGCCATACCCCACCGCCCACCGGGGGCGCGGAGCCGCAGCGGGTAGTCGAGCGGTGGGGACAGCATGAACCCGCTGGTCACAGTCGCTTGGTGAGTCATATCGGCGATTTTGAATAACGGCCCGGAAAGGTTCAATCGAGATTATCGACGCTTGGGTTGAAGAGTGGCGAAGAATGAAGCCCTCCAAACCAACGGAGCGCTCAATTATCGCAGACCTCACCGCCCTGCTACCAGGGTTGTCGGAGGATGGAACGCGCAGGGTTCAGGCCGAGGTCAATCTAGCACTAGCAGGGCGACGGCTGCCAAAGAGTACACAGCCTGCGGCTCGAACCCATGACAGTTCCAGTGGAAACAAGACTGGGGTCAGGGTGCAAATTCATTCCAGTATGCCCGCGAGCGTTCTGGCGGCCTTCTCCTCGTACGTGGCGCTCAGGGATTGAGCCTCGCGGCTAGCCATCTGTCAGACGGCACTGTTCCCCTTCCCTTTTTGCGCACACGCTTCTGATTCTGTTCGCTACACAAAGACTTATCCCTGGATTCGGCACGACCAAAGCTGCCATTGAGGAGACGCTGGAAGATTCTCTGTGCGCAGAACTCGTTGACGAGGCTCACCACGGCATGGCCTTCGGCGTGCTGGCCACTGTCAATGGGATAGGCGATTTTGTTTCCACTGCCCTGGTCGGCCTGCTTTGGTCCGCGGCAGGCACGGCAATAGCATCTGGCGATAGCGCCGCGCTTTTCACTGCGGGCGCAGTGTTGGTAGCTCGGCTTCGCACGGGAGGCGATGCCTTTGGCCGACTGCGTGAAATTCGATTAAATAAAGGCAGACCGAAGATCGTGATTTCGTCGCCATCTCAAATCGTCAAAGAGTGAACAAGGACCACAGCCACGGAGGGAGATCCGCCGATACCGCTCAATGGAACGACCAACTCATTCGCCAAGTTCTCGCGTCTCTACGCCAAAGCGCCCCTGATGACCAATTCGCGCGCCGAGTCTGGATGCGAGTATATGTTCCCGTGTGCCCCCATGGCACCTCAGAGCTGTCACTCCGCGCCCATGGAAACGCACACTTTCGATTTCAGACTCCAGGCCAACGCCCTGGAGGGCCAACCACGATTTCCTATCAGTCAGGTCAAAGTGCTCTTGCCGCCTCCGACTTCATGGCGGCTTACCTGTCTTAACTCCCAGTTGATCGAGAAACTGATCACGGTTCGGATCGCGACGATCGCGCCGAGGATTGCGAGGTCAGCGAGTGTTGGTGTCAGCACCGTGTGGATGATATCGGCCGCGATCAGGAACTCGAGGCCGAGCAGGAGATAGTACCCGAGGTGATGCCTCAGGTCTTCACGCTCGACGAGAATATTTCGTCCGCTGAGGCTCGCCCATTCAAGACGCAGGAGGCGCAACACGCCGAGAAGAACGCCCCACAGAATCACAGTCAGGCCGATCACACCGATCACCAGACTGATGTGCTCGACAAGCATGTGCATCGTCAATCCGCTTACACGCCAATCGCGTCAGAGGCGATATTTTTCTACCGGAACGCACCCCGGCGCTTCGCGCCACCCCCAATCGACAAACCGAGGATCCAACCGATCGATATTGTCGTGTTTGCAATCAGCAGCCGCGGCTCTCGCCAGAGCACTAATTTGCAGGCTTGGGACTTGTCTCCACGTGCGTGTCTGGCCCGACATTAGGGGCGCAGCCGCGCATGAAAGATTGCCTCCGCCGTCAAGGCCTCGAGATCGTAAGAGACGATGCACTCGTCGAGCCGGAGCTCATCGGCCCACAAGGTGCCGGGTGGAGTTCGATAACCGGCGAATAGACCGTAAGATTTCCCGCGATTGTTGGTCTGCCAGAAGTCGAGCATGTCGATTGAGTGAGTCGGGTCGCCAATTCTCCTCGGTGGAATGTCCAAGCCTCTTGCGCTGGCCTTCCAGATTTGCAGAGGAATGTTCTTCCGCGCGAAGTCGGCGGCATACTCCAACGATTCGAAGACAAAGAACTTTGTTCCCTCGTGGGCTTTGACAAATTCTCCTGGGCGGTAATGCACATAAAAATTCCCTCTGGCGAGGGCGCTTCCGAGACCCGAGTCCACGACCTTGTAAACGGTGTTCTGGCTGCGAACAGCGTCCGACAACTTAAATCCAATCATATAACGTTGGCCGTTTTTCTTGGTTCCCCGAGGCTCTCGGATCCGCTAACCAAATCGCTTTACTTGTCAGCCGATGCGATCAGATCGACTGTGCATAACGGACGCGTGATTCGCCGAGGGGATCAAGCCTTCTTTGTCCCATAAGCTAGTGCGAGGAAGAGCGAAGTCCAGTGACTTCGGGCAAGTTCGGGACTGGTCAGTGCAGCAACTGCCACAATCCCGACGAGCGCGAATAGCACCGAGAGGTGCAGGGCGCATATTCTTCTAGGCAAATCCCCGTTTGGCAGTTGCCGCCGGACGGGACGCGTGCGCTCCCCAGAAATTCGAGCCCAGCATTGCTCGGCGTTGGTGGCTGAAGCTCGATGACAAACGTCTCCTCCCCAAGCCCAGCCACCAATAGGAGACGCTCTAAGATATTGACTAACTAGATCGCGGCCGGCGATTCAGTCCGAAAGCTTGTTCGAGGATATCAGCCGCCATCGAGAGTCCGTTGGTTTCGGCAATGATCTTCTGGAAAGCACATGAATTGTTACGAAACGTAGGGTCGGTAAGCACTTCGTCCACCAGACCCGAAAGGCGAGGCGCCGTCAGATCTTCTAATGATGCGACTAGCCCGGTTTTCTTGTCGGCAATTCGCGCCGCCACACCGGGTTGCTCATTGATGGACCGGAATGGCGACCTGAGGAACGCCTTGGGCCAGAGCTTCCAAGACCGTGTTCAATCCGGCATGCGTGATGCAAACCGAAGCGCGCTTCAGAAGCTCTAGTTGCGGAGCCCATTTCACGGTGATCGCGGTCGTTGGAAGAGGTCCGATCTCCTTCGGGTCCACATGCTCGCCGAGTGAAAGAACGATCTGCACATTCTTGAGCGTGGAGGTGGCGCAATTGTGTGAAAAACGTTGGCCACACGGTTCTGCAGTGTTCCCATCGATGCGTAGACGAGAGGTTCTCCAGTCAATCGTTCCCATGGGAATTCGACATCTATGCGGCCATGTCCGTCATGAAATGGTCCGGTGTGACGCAATTGGGGCGGCCAATGAGAGCTCTCGAAATCGAACTCTTTCGGGATTTGGGTGAGTCAGGCGAGCTTGGAGAGCGTGGCTTCGGGATGTTCCCAGTCGATCTTGAGTCCAATCCGCTCAGCGTAAGCTCTCGCTCCTCCGTTGGCTTTGTTCACGATGTTGCGAAGATCTGCAACGCCCTTTCGGTTTCTCTGGAAGGCTTGCGGGCCAGTCTCGTGTGGCCAATCGTAGACAGGAAGTGGTGTGTAACCCGACCAGTCGAAGTGCCGGGCGTTCGATACATGCACATACGGCATCCCGAGACTTAGAGGCAGCAACTCAGCATAGAACAGGTCGGTGTCGAGAACCAGAGCATCCACCCCCACCGCACTGAGTGTCTCGGGCCAGGACTGGAACATGCCACTGGTCATCGCGGCACACGCCTCGATGGAAAGCTGCAGAGCCTCTTCTCCCCGCGCGTCCCGATCCCGCGGACATATTGATCGACCGAGCCGATTGGAAACTCGCGTTCACAACAGGGAAGGAATGGTAAGCCAGCGGCGCGAACCAAAGGCTCGGTGTCCGGCAAACAGATCAAGACTATTCGCGATTCCGCGACTGAAGCTTGCGGGCCAGTGCACTCATTGGATTGAGGTGTCCCGGCACCGGAACAGAAACAAATCCAATTTTCATAGCTGCAGTGATCTACGCCGGCGATCTTGTGGTTGGGCCGGTTGCACTGTCAAGGGCCGCCAACGTTGTCCGAATAGCGTCCAGGACCGTTCACGCTGTCGCATTCGTCAACTTCTACTTTGCGATAACCGTCCGCAGCGTCGATATAACTGTCCGAGTGGGCACCCTGGTGGTTGGGATTGAGGCCGATCAACTAAGTGACTACTATTCGTGTAAGAATCTTGAGCTCATGAGCGCATATCCAGCTCCCGACGATGCGAAACCCATGCTCGCACAATTCGAAGAGTTGGCTCGAAAGCGCCGTGCGACTCGCCACTTTCTGCCGCAACCCGTCGAGCACGAGTTGATCGAACGTTTGCTGCGAACAGCACAATGGGCGCCGAGTGGATATAACCTTCAGCCCACACGATTCATTGTGGTAGCCGATCCTACCACCCGATCGAGGATCAGATCGGCATGCATGAATCAAGCATCCATCGAGGAGGCTCCCATCGTGATCGTGTTCGCCGGAGACCATCTTGCGTCCGACAGGTTGGAGGAAGTTCTAAACCGGGATCTTGCAGCTGGTGCGATTACTCCCGATTACGCCAAGTTCCTGCGCAAGATTGTGCGTTTGATGTTCAAACACGGGCCGCTCGGCATCAATTGGCTTTGGAAAGCAACCCTAATACCCCTCGCAAGGCTGTCAGTTCCAATCCCCGAGATCATGGCCGTCCACAAACGCTTTTGGCTCGCGAAACAGGTTGCGCTCTGCGCGATGAATTTCATGCTTGCGGCGGAGGCGGCCGGCCTAGGGACAGTCCCGATGGAAGGCTTCGATGCCGGGCGATTGCGCCGCGCGCTTGACTTGCCGCGCTCGTGGGAACCGATTCTTGTCGTTCCGATTGGCTACGCCAAGACAGACCCGCCCAAGAGGACACGGGTGCCGCTGCAACGGGTCATCCTTTGGCGATAGACTGCTAGCTCAATTACGTAGCATTATCGGACCGCAAATGTCGGTCGCAGCGATGTCTTTTGGGCGCGCTGAAGTCCGAAAGAGACATCTTCATGATGCTGGGGAAACAGTGCCGTCGCTCGCAGCAGGCCGAAGAAAAATTAGTCAACTTAGCTTAAAAAGGTCAGGAGGACGCGGGCCTTGGGCCATTGGCAATACCTCTAAGCGCGCTCATCACTCTTTTGCGGACGCATCTTCTCAGACGGAGGTCCTCTCAACTATATTAGGGATTGCGGGCGCTGATTAGCAGCGCTGCAAAAACTAAACTAACCTATGACAAACCCGAACTAGTAGAACTCAATGCTTCCGAAAAGGAAGCGATCAGCGCCGGATACGGCAGCAGCAGGCGTCCGAGACTCGATGCGCTGATCGTGCTCCTTCTTCT
>DATLIT010000146.1:0-4216 GCA_035539295.1 Terrimicrobiaceae bacterium
TCGGAGCTTTGCAAACGAGTTGCGACAAATTGAGGTTCCGCTGGAGGACCGCCTGACCCAGGTCATACGTGAGGACTGGCGCCCCAAGTTCCTCGCAGGCAATCTCGTGCTCGTGCCTCCTGGCGAGAAGGAGTGGACTGAATCAGTGAAGCGGGCGGAGGCTGTCATCTTGGTCGGCGGACACGGCGGGACTTGGACAACCGGAGAATACGCGTTGAACTCCGGCCGCCTTGTCCTTCCACTGGCGGATACTGGTGGCGATGCTGCCAAATTTTATTGGCAGTACATCCAACGCAACCGGAAATCCGAGTTAGCGGTCGGCATTGACCGCGCGAAGTTTCAGGTTATAGCGCGACCAGCCCCGGAGGTGCGGACAGACTTAGCACCTCGGCCCCGCAAGCCCACGACATTGGTCCGTGCGTCCGGAAATGGCGCTTAGCAGACATCGATTTCAAAACTGAACATGTCTGCTTTAGGGGGGCAAAGCGGACATCTCTGGTCCGCTCGCCGATGTCCGTTAATGACCCATAGCCGACATTTGCGGCTGTCGTCTTGAATGGTGAAGATGCCCGCTCGGATCGCCGCGGGCAGGCGCAGCCTAGCGCCGCCAACAACGTTGAGCCAGGTCACTGCAAGAGCCGGGCGACGCCGCGGAGTGCGACGGCGACAGAGGCAACATTGAACTGGTGCTAGAGCTCCGGCGTCGTTAGCTTTCATGGCCTTGCTCGATGTCGCATCGCTTCGCCGGTGCCCACTTGTGAGGAATGGGAAGTCGATGGCGGAACCCGACCAATATCTGCTGGGTCACGGCGAGGCGGAGGAGGCACGCCTTAAGCGCCAGATCGCCGATCTCGCCCCAGATTCAGACGCGCAGTTCGAAAAGATTGGGATCAACGCGGGCGAGCGCATTCTCGACCTCGGTTGCGGTACCGGCGGGGTCCTGCACCTCCTGGGTAAGCGTGTCGGTCCCACCGGCTCGATCCTTGGAATCGAGCGGAACCCGCATTTTGCCAGCTTGGCGCGCCGCTTCGTCGCGGATCACGCGCTGCGGCAGGTCGAGGTTCGCGAGGGTGATGCGTATGACACGGGATTGCCGCGAGCGTCGTTCGACGGTGCCCATATGCGCTTCGTTCTGGTTAACGTACCGGAGCCTGAACGCATCGTCCGCGAAATGGTATCCCTCGTACGCCCTGGTGGCTGGGTGGCAAGCTTTGAGGCGGACTCTGTCAGTCTCGTCTGCGATCCGCCGTCGCTCGCGTGGACACGACTGCTCGACGCTTTCACCGCCTATTCGTCCGCGCAAGGGATCGACCTCTTTGTCGGCCGACGCACACATCGTCTGTTTCGTGCCGCGGGAGTCGTGGACATTCGTGCTGACACTGTGGTCCATGTTTATCCACCAGGCCACAACGGGCGACTGATTCTCGAGGACTTCATTAACAATGTTCGCGAGAAGCTGATTGAACGAGGCTTCATCGATCGCAGTGTTCTCGAGAAGGATGTGGCGGCACTTGAACGCCACCTATCTGATCCCGAAACGCTTGTGACATCGCACTTGTTTTTTCGTTTATGCGGCCGAGTACCACGGGTAGGTTGACTCGCAGACCATGCCAGTTAGTTAGGTAGGATGCGGAAGTTCACGACCTCGGCCAACTACTCTTTGTTCAGATAGTTCTTTTCCAAGAATTCGGATCTGAAATTTTGTGGCGGAGTGGGGATGTCCGGCCTGCCTTCCGGCGTGAAGTCCATGAGGTTCCAATACGGCCACACCGTATCGACATGGTTCATAATCGTTTCGGTTCCCCAGAAATGGAAAATCTTACCGTCCTGTTTCCTGAACACATGCATCACTGGCCATTGCATGTCATCGGACTCGCCCTGGCATTTGTAATCGGCTTGAAATGGCGAGTCATGGCCGGACACCAACGGAATCTGTGACCATCCACGTCTTTTGGCCCACGCATTAATTTTCTCGACGGGGGCTTTGGCCATTGCGACAAAAGCGGCGTCGTGAGAGACCGAATACCAGGCGCGATCAAACCCATCCATCAGCGACGTGCAGGAAGGACAGGGATGGTCCCAGTTCGGGCCGAACATCCATGAGTAGAGCAGCAGGGTGTTTTTTGTCCCGAATAACTCCGAGAATTTGACAGGTTCTCCCATCTTCCCATCGTTGGCCCATTGGAAGGTGTAGTTCTCTTTCAGTTGACCACCGAGAGGGAGAGTGCGGCGCCGCTCTGCCACAGATTTCACTTTGTCGACGAGCTCTTGTTCGTCTTTGACCAGTGAATCGCGAGCTTCACGATACTCTCTGCTCTCGTTTGGATATCGGGGATCACTCATGTTCGTTGCCTATGATGATGTTTTGGCGCTCCAAATCGGCAGTGACCACGTGGCGATTGAGCCTGCGACCGATTGTACCTATCCACACGGTGATACGGAACTTTCCGAGGCGGTATGCAGCCTCGCGACGTTGTGAGGGGTTTCTGGCGCAGCGCCGAACTTTGTCGGCCTACCGTCGTGTAAGGACGAGCTTCACAATTACATTTACATTCAGATACTCTTTGATTGTGATGTGTCATGGCCAGCATCGCGTGCTCGCAGGGCAGAACCTCCTTCCGAGAAGAGGGGGAGCATATGGTCTCGCATCAGGTGGACAGCCTCAGCCACCGTACGAACATTGCTACGGGGTTCCAAGCAATCGATGCCGTTCGTAAGGATCGCTCGCGCATCACGGCAGGTCAGTATTTTTCGCTCCACCAGGTGCTCTAGTAGGGCAAGTGTCGTCGCTCCATTGGCTACTGCAATGCCTTGGACGCTGCAGCCCAGAAAGTTAATCATGGCTACCTCCATCACCCGTCCGGCAATTAGGAAAACGCCCCAGCGCCAATTGAGTTCGGAGGCTTGGTGGGCCGCGGGTAGTCGTCGGGTATCAACTTCGTCCGCGGTGGGTCGATGGTCGAATCGCAGGGGAATCGAGGAAGTATCAATGTCCGTTCGTGGCACTTAGCGGACATTCCACCCGCGCTGATTAATGTCCGCTATCGGAGGTAAAGGGGACATGGAGCGGACTTGTCAGTATGTCCGCTAATGACCTCATAGCGGACATTCGGAACCGGCCACGCTTAAAGTACAAGCACGCTCGCCAATCCCAGCATCGGTTCAGCTTCTAAGACTTACCTGGAGAGTCTTCCCCTCTCCCCGGCCCACTAGCCCGAGCTGCGCCTGACTCTGAGCTCTATCAATGGCGCGGGTGCTCCCACAGCTCTTTCTGACCAAGCCGCTAAAACAGCTTTCTCCGGGAGCCTCAGGCTTGTTGGGCGCCCGAGCGCCATTTACACTGCCCACCACCCGTCACTGCAAAGATGTCAGAGCCCGGCACATTGCGTTTGCCTGAACTTGGCCTATCGGCTGAGGAGGCTGCCGACCGTTTCGGGCGGCTACAGCAGAAGCTCGTTCCGCTGTGGAGATCCATCCGTGCCTTCAGTCAGCAAGAGCAGACCATCGTCGTTGTTCCATCGATCACAGCGGAGTTCGACATCAAGGGCGCCGAGATGCAGGCGTACGAGGAGCGATTCCTTTTTCTCCTGCTGCTGCTGCGCCAGCCACGCGCCCGGCTGATCTACGTCACCTCACAGTCCATCCTGCCAAGCACGTTGGATTACTATCTGGGACTCCTCCCGGGCGTAATTGCGAGCCACGCTCGATCGCGCCTTTTCCTTGTCTCTCCGCAGGACCGTAGCCCGCGGCCGCTCACCGTCAAGCTGCTTGAACGCCCGCATCTGATCGAGCGCATCCGCTCCATCATAGTGGACTGCGACCGCGCCCATCTGGTGCCCTATAACACTACGACGCTCGAGCGCGATCTGGCCTTGCGGCTCGGCATTCCGATGTACGGCGCGGACCCGAAGTTTCTCCCGTTCGGAACGAAGAGCGGCTCCCGCCGCTTGTTCGCCGAGGAAAGCGTCCCGCACCCCGTGGGACGCGAGAACATTTATTCTGCTGCGGCGTCGATCGACGCCGTCCGCGGCATCCGACATGAGAAGCCCAACGTGCGCCAAGTCATCGTCAAGCTCAACGAGGCCATCTCCGGAGAGGGGAACGCGATCGCCGACTTGCAAGGTCTGCTGCCGCCGGGCGCGCCGGACGAGGCTTCCCGGATCGAGGAGCGCATGCGCGTCATGCGTTGCGAGCTCGCGGGCATGAGGTATGAGAC
>DATLIT010000147.1:0-7059 GCA_035539295.1 Terrimicrobiaceae bacterium
CCCGATGTCTCCTCCGGGAAAGAAAATGGGACTGACGACATACGAATCCGTGCTAAAGGCGATCCGTGAACCATCGAGTTCGAAGATGGCGCCGTCGTGCAACGGCGCGAGGAGTTCATTCTGAAAGCGCGGGAGGACGACGGATTGCAATAGCCGCTGGCTTAACTTGCCGCCGCTACCGTGAGCAAGGACGACTTCCTTGTAGTCACTGAGCGGCGTGGGGCATGCCCCGCCGAGTCCAATCGGATCGCCCTCCGCGGCCTCGGTGGCGGTTTCAAGTGACATCTTCGGCCCCCAGGGCGATATGAACCAGGTCCCAGATGATGTGCACCACGGTCGCGTGCACCTCCTGAATGCGATGAATGCTGTAGGACGGCACAATAAAACAGTAATCCGCCACCTCGGGAAAACGTCCGCCGTCTTTCCCGGCGAAAGCCACCGTTAACATCTGCAATTCACGGGCTGCCTCGAGCGCATAGATAAGATTTGGCGATTTGCCGCTGGTG
The DNA here is from genome assembly GCA_035539295.1 of Terrimicrobiaceae bacterium. GTDB lineage: Bacteria > Verrucomicrobiota > Verrucomicrobiia > Chthoniobacterales > Terrimicrobiaceae > DASTFP01. The sequence goes on from DATLIT010000147.1 coordinate 507, forward strand.
CTAAAGACCATCGCGACATCGCCAGGAGCAGCGAGCAAGCGAAGCTGGTTCACGAACACGCGAGAAAAATCAAGATCGTTACCGATGGCCGTCATGGTGGCCGTGTCAGTCATGAGGGGGATCACCGGGAATGCGGCGCGTTTTTCAATGATCGGGTGGTTGAACTCAACGGTAATGTGCAGCGCGTCACATAGGCTTCCGCCATTTCCCATTGCGAAAAGTCGCCTTCCCTTTTCAAACCGCTGCGCAAGTTCCCGCGACATCGCCTCAAGCGGCTCGGCGTATTTGACAAAGAATCGCTCCTTCATCTCCATGCTCTCGCCGCATTTGCGGAGAATTTTCTCGCGGAAGCTCTCGGCAAGCTTGTCTATCGGTTCGGTTACAGGCGCGATCATGCAGCCTGTGCGGGTTGTTTTTCCAAGTGCCTGCCGTAGGCATAGTATGCTGCGCAGGCGCCTTCAGCGGACACCATTGTCGCTCCCAATGGGTGCTCGGGCGTGCATTGTTTGCCAAAAGCAGGGCAGTCATGCGGCTTCTTTACGCCTTTGAGAACGAGCCCACTGATACAAACTGAAGGCTCTTTCGTGTCGATCTCCTTGACGTCGAATATCCGCTCAGCGTCTTGATCACGAAACTCGTAGCGCAGTTTGTAGCCGCTTTTTGGAATTGACCCGACTCCCCGCCATTTCCGATCGCAGACTTCGAAGACTTTGTTCACCAGGTCTTGGGCCACTCGATTGCCGGCGCGTCTGACCACGCGAGGGTATTGGTTCTCGACATTCCAAGTCCCGGCTTCCAGCTGGCGAACTGTCAACAGCGTCCCTTCCAGGATATCAAGCGGCTCAAATCCCGTGATCACGATGGGGACGCGAAAACGATCGGCGATCGGCTCGTATTCCTGATAGCCCATTACGGTACAGACATGGCCCGGACCGAGAAATCCCTGCACACGATTGAGCGGCGACTGGAGAATTGAGGCGATTGCCGGCGGCACGAGAACGTGCGAAACAAGCACACTAAAGTTTGTGATGCGCTGTTCTTTCGCCTGCCAGACGGCCATCGCGTTCCCCGGTGCAGTTGTTTCGAATCCGATCGCGAAGAAAACAACTCTCTTAGCCGGATTCGCACGCGCGATCTTGAGGCAATCGATGGGTGAATAAACGACGCGCACATCGGCTCCGCGTGACTTCAGAACGAGTAGATCGCTTTCTGAACCGGGGACGCGCAGCATGTCGCCGAACGAACAGAAAATTACGTCGGGTCGGCGCGCAATCGCGTGGGCCTTATCAATCATCTCCAGCGAGGTCACGCAGACCGGACATCCGGGTCCATGCACGAGCTCGACCTCGCGCGGCAAGAGGCGATCGATCCCGTATTTCACGATAGTATGCGTCTGACCGCCGCAGACTTCCATTAACACCCATGGTCTTGTCAGGGTGCGTCGGATTTCGCCGACGATCTTCTGTGCGAGCGCCTCGTCGCGATATTCGTCGATGTACTTCATGGCGAACTTCCTCGTGCAAAGGTCGGTTCTTCAACGCCGGGAATTTCGAGTTCCTGCAACTGATCCATCTCCTGGAGCAGCCTGTAAGTTCGTTCAGCCTCCGCTTGGTCGACCTTTCCAAGCGCGAAGCCCACGTGTACTAGCACATAGTCGCCAGGAAGAGCTTCCGGCGTATATTCAAGACAGACCTGCTTCACGATGCCGCCAAAGTTGGCTCGGCCCATTCGCACCCCATTGGCGTCCGATTCAACATCCAACAGCTTACCAGGTATGGCTAGACACATATTTCTCCTCCAAGGTATTCGCCGCTTCGACTCGCGCGATCGCGACACCTTCGCAGACAAGCAGACGGTCGCCGCAGTTCGCCTCTGGAAGTAGATCGAGCGGAATGTTCCGAAGGGCGCCACCGATGCGAATTTTCCCCATCCGCATCCCGTCTTTCGAGAACACCTCCGTGAGATCTGCGTAAACCAGGTTCATGCCACCGAGACCTCCTTAAGTTCGGACCGCGCACGCGTGGTCGCAAGCGAAACGGCAACGATTTGGCCGAGAGCAATTCCGCCATCGTTTGGCGGCACACGTTGATGCCAATGGGGTCGGAAACCTGCTTCGACCAGACGCTGCACGCAACGCTCAGTGAGTTCGCAATTTTGAAAGCAACCGCCAGTGAGCACGATCTCCTGCTGCTCGATCCGGCATGCCACGGCGACAATGATCTCCGCGAGGGTATTATGGAATTTAGCGGCGATCACTCCGACGCCGTAGCCAGCGTCAATTTCATCGATGATCGCCTCGATCATCGGTCCCCAGTCCGCTATGAAGAGATCACTGCCTTGCATCTGAAATGGATAGGCGTCCTTGACATTGGGATCGATGACGAACTCCAGTTCCGTGGCCGCTTGTCCTTCAAAGGTCGCGTGCTGTCGCAGCCCTATCAACGATGCGACACCATCGAACAATCTCCCCGCGCTCGAAGTTAACGGTGCGTTAACTCCTTTGATCAGCATCCGCTTAATCAAGGCAAACTCGCGCTCCTCAAAGTCGCGCACCGGCGCCAACTTGGAGAGGTCAATGTCTAAACTGTCCCAGATCTCATGCAGTAATCCGAGAGCTGACCGCCGCGGTTGCTTGATGGCCGCGTCGCCACCCGGCAGGTGGAACTGCCGCAGATGGGCGACTCGTTCAAAACCAAGCGCAGTGACCCGAAGAAATTCGCCTCCCCAGATAGTGCCATCCGGACCATATCCAGTTCCGTCCCACGCTACCGCGAGCACCGGTGGCCCCAGCTCGTTTTCGGCCATACATGCCAGCGCATGCGCCCAGTGATGTTGGACCCTCTGAACCGGAGTTCCCGCTTGAGCCGCGTACTTTGTCGAAAGGTAATCAGGGTGCAGGTCGCAGGCGACCGTCTCTGGCGACACATCGAAGATCCTTGGTAGATCGGCGGCGACGTTGCGGAACGCCCCCCACGCTTGAACGGTCTCCAAGTCACCGATGTGCTGGCTGACGAAGACATTGTTGCCAACGCTGAGGGCGATACTGTTTTTGATGTGTGCGCCGACGCCCAATACACAGGGCAGTGGCGAACGCCAGTTCACGGGTAGCGGCGCGTAGCCACGGGCGCGTCGCAACACAAGCTCGCGATCCCGCACCACCCGAACGATCGAGTCGTCAACGTGACGCACGATCGGGCGATTATGCACAAGAAAGGTGTCCGCAACGCCGGCCAAGCGCTCGAGGGCTTCCTCTTCGCTTATGCATATCGGCTCGTCACTGAGATTCCCGCTGGTGGCGACCACTGGAAAGCCAAGCTCGCGCAAAAGCAGATGATGCAGGGGTGTGTAAGGAAGCATGACGCCGAGGTTCGGGTTTCGTGGTGCGACGGAGGCACAAAGTGTCCGTGAAGAGCCGCCTTCCAAGCGCCGCAACAGCACAATGGGTGATTCGGGCGAAAGCAGCAAACGCTCCTCCAGCGGCGAAACCCTGCAAGTCTCACGGACTGCTTCTAGAGATGAGTACATGACCGCGAAGGGCTTTTCCTCGCGGCGCTTCCGAAGGCGCAGCCGAGCGACGGCAGCCTCATCACGAGCGTTCACGATCAACTGAAAGCCGCCAAGACCTTTGAGTGCGCATATCTTTCCATCTCGCACCAATTCGACTGCTTGGCACAGTGCATCATCAGCCCGTGAAAGGACTGTGCCGTCGACATTCCAGAGTTCCAACCGCGGACCGCAGTTTGGACACGCGTTGGGCTGCGCATGAAAACGCCGGTCGTGTGGATCGCGGTATTCGCGTTCGCACTCCGGGCACATCACGAATCCTTTCATCGAAGTATTCGGCCGATCGTACGGCAAGGCTTCGATGACGCTGAAACGCGGACCGCAATTCGTGCAGTTTGTAAATGGATACCGGTAACGTCGGTTGCCGGGGTCGAGAATGTCGCGCAAGCAATCCTCACATGTCGCAATATCCGGGAGGATCAAGGCCGTCTTCGGACCGCACTCTTCGCTCTCGCGAATTTCAAATCCCTCATAGCCAGCTACGTCCAGCAAGGAATACTCCAGGCTCTGGATCACTGCGCGTGAGGGCTTTTCCTTCTCGAGCCGGAGGAGAAACTGCCGCAACCTATCGGATGCACCTTCGACTTCGACGAAGACACCTTGTGAAGAGTTGAGCACCCAACCCTGGAGTTGCAGTTCGGTTGCGAGCCGGAAAACGTGCGGACGAAATCCCACGCCTTGAACGGCTCCCCGCACCGCAACTTTGGCGCGCTCAGTGTTCATTTCATTGTCGAAGTGAAGAGCCCATCGACGAAGCCGATCTGATAGGCAAGGAAAGCGCCAAAGGCCATGCTGAGCACCCCTGTAGCTGCGGCCATCCAACGCCGCAGCGGATGCCGATGTGTCTGCATGTAGAGAAAGGGAGTCGCAACAATCACCGTAATCAGCATCATTCCCCCGATGGTGCCGACGCCAAATGTCACCAGGTACGCCATGGACCAAATTGGGTCGTGAATAATGGGGAGCAGGAGCAACGTCATGGCGCCCGAGCCGGCGAGCCCATGCACGACACCGATTGCCATCGGCCGCACGGCTCGATAGAGATCGGACTCATCAAGGCGGATTTCCGGCCGCCGCCGGGAGCTGCCATCGCCTCGATCAGGGTTGCTCGACGCGAGCGTTTCGCGAGCCTCATGCACAATGCCGCTCACGTTCACCAGACCCAGCACGATGAGCATTAAGGCGACTCCTAGCTCGAGGCTTAGCCCCACGGGTCTTGGTATGGTGAATCCGGATAAGACAATCGCGCCGCCGACCACAAGCATTGTGAGTCCATGACCTGCGCCCCAAGAAACGGCGGTCAATGCTGCGGCCCCGATGCTGGACTTGCGGCTGACAATGGTTGAAACGGCGACAACATGGTCGGCATCGAAGGCATGCCGCATTCCGAGGAGAAAGCCGAAGCATAGGATAGAAAGGAGAGTCAGCGACACGATGTCATCTCGCCGCGGCGAGCTCCTGGTTAGCGGCAGCAATCCTGCCGCCTTCCGTTGGCAATGCGACCTTGACGAGACCGCCGCTGGCCAGCAAGGGGAATGGATCAAGGTGAAGGTTTGCGGAACCGACCCCTCGTCCCGCGTGTTGGATGTCATAGCAGTGACCAGCGCGGCAGCTTAGCAAAGTGCGTTCGAGCGTCCCCAGGTGAAGCGGCATATTGCACGCGGGACATCTGTTTCGATAAGCGTAGAGTCGACCTTCACTCTTGCAGAGGACGAGTGGAATCCCCGCGGCGCTTACCGATAGCAATCCTCCCTCGTCCAAACCATGCACATCATCCAGCGGGGTCCAGCTTGGCGCGCCATTCGGAACGTGCAGCTCGGCACCCTTGGCCGCCTCCGCAACCCCTTCGCACTCGAAGCTAAGGAGGTCCGGACACGCCTCCTCGATGGCTTGCTTCAGTGCAAGTTCGAGGGTGACAGCTGAGGAGGGGCAGCTTTCGCAGTGGCCGACTAATCGCAAGCTGGCGACATCATTATCCAGACTTAGCAATTCGACATTTCCGCCGTGACTTTCCATATAAGGCCGCACCTTTGCCAGCGCTTCACGAAGGCGATCTTCCAGCGGCACAGGGTGCAGGCCATGGATGAGCAACAAGCCACGGACAACGCTATCGTGGACTAGCTTTTCGTAAACGGCTTGCCCTCCACTAACGCTGTTGGCGACTTCGAGTATACGACCCAAACCGAGGCCATAGAAGGCGAGCACTTCCTGCATGCATTCCTGGAGAAGCTCACGAGCGTTCGAATCGGTCACGGCATCGATCTCCGCGATGAGCTCTTGCACCCGTTTTCCGTGCTGATTCAGCTCAGTGCTAAGCGGACTTGAATCGCTATGCGACATACCTGATTCCTTGAATGGCGCATTCATGCCCCTCGATGGCTTCGACGCCGAACCCACATCCGGGACATTGCAGGGTTGGGATCGAGGCGTTGGACAACGCATCATCCCAGTACTTCGGTGCCCCTTGGAAGTTACAGTTTGGACATCTTACCAGGGCCTTGGTTTGCTCGATCTCCAATTCGGACCCAGCGATAGCCGTTCCCTCGGTGACGAGTTCGTAACAAGAACGAAGTTGCTCCGCATCTACGCAGGTGAGCTCGCCGATCGCCAAGCGCAGGGCGACAACACGCTTGGCCTTATGACCGTCTAGGAACTCCAGCACGCGTTCTACGATTGACGAGACAATGGAAAGCTCATGCATGCGCCTCCTTAGACACCTTGGATTGCGGCCGCGACTTCATCTACGCCCGCGCCCGTTTTGCAGCTGGTCGGGATGACCTTGACATCCGGTTTGAGCTTGTGAACGTCAGCCGCAAGCGTGTCCACCTTCACTTCCATTGCCGCCGCCAGATCGATCTTGTTGATCACGACAATCTGGGCGCCGAGAAACATATGCGGATGCTTGCGGACACTCCATGGGCCTTCAGTTACGCTAATGACAACCACACGAGCATCGGCGCCGAGCGGGAATTCCGCCGGGCAAATGAGA
>DATLIT010000148.1:0-4675 GCA_035539295.1 Terrimicrobiaceae bacterium
CCTCTGAAGGTTGTAGACGCTCCCCAACTCTCATGATTCCGAAATGTTCCGATGCACACTCCAAGTTGATTGCCTTCCTGTGTGACCGAAGCCGAAGCAGAATGGCGATGTAGCGAGCGTACAAAATGCCCCGAGCGGGAATGATTACGAGATGTACAGGGCCGGATTGTGCTTCTCCGACACATCGCGATCGTTTGCTCCGCGCCATCGTTGGGACCGGCTTCATTTCTGGAAACGAGATGCCGGGGGATTGCGCGGGCAGCGACCCTTGCGATGAGGCCGACGGAACAATAGCGGTCGGGCACGCACTACGCCCGCGCCGCTCGGACCTGCGACTGAGCGAGCTACTGACTTGCGCTATGCGCGATCTGGTGCGTCCGGCGAGGCGAAAGCGACGAGCTCTTTACGTGCAAAGGTTCGTCGACGCTTTTTGCGCTGTGCCGCTCGATGCGAAGCGCGGCCAGCTGCGCGTGCGGTCGCCGCCGCTGCATTGGACGACTCGTGGTCGCCGGTCGTGCGTAGCACGCGCGCGCATCACTGAATCGAACCGCGCCTGTCCAGGCGACGGGCCTCGCAGGGCGACATTCGCCACAACCGCACGCGCGCGCTGACACGCTTGCGCTATTGCGCGCTGCGGCCCTTGCGCAGATGGCGCGATCTCAGCCATTTCGGGGCATCGCCGAATTCCCCGACGAGCCACAAGACAAAGCCCCCGATCGCCAGAATGACGATCTCCCCCGCCATAAGAAACAGGAGGATCACCCAGGTAGATTGATGCATGACGCCGCCCCTTGTTGTCGTTGAGAGACATCGCAACAGAAAATCAGTGCCGGACTGTGACGCGTTTCAAAAAAACGCGGAGCGTTGCAAAAATCTCACATGTTTCGCTTTGCGCGGCACGAAGGCGGCACCGCCGTACCGGTCAGATGCACTGGCGTACCGCTCGGGGAGCGCCGCGTCCGCCGCACGGTCCTGCCCCCGACCAAACGAGGGGCAAAGCCGAGATATTTTCGCTTCGCTGATTCGCGCTTTTCAGTCGCGAAGACGTCCAAGATGTTTGCGGCTTTCTCTGTCAACGTTGTTCGTCGCTCGGACGTCAATGTCACGCATGCGCGCAAAAAAAGCCCCCGACCAAGGTCGGGGGCGCAGTACTAACGTCCAAGCTTAGCGTTGATCTGGCTTGCCGCCCTGGCCTGGACCGCCCTGCTGGCCACCTTGCCCGGGCTTCTGCTCCTGCTGACCCGGCTTCTGCTGGCCGCCGCCGCCCTGCTGGCCGCCCGGGCCACCCTGACCGCCTTGACCGCCGCCCTGGTTTTGCTGGCCACCTTGATTCTGCTGGCCAGGCTTCTGTTCGTTGGCGTTCATATATCTGCTCCTTCAGTTCCCTCCGTGACGTGACAACAAGAGCGTTGAGGCTAAGTTCCTGTCTGAAGCTGCGCCTGGGCTCGTTCCGGATTGCGCTTCCGTCGGGCCGCCTGCTCGCTCTACCGGAACTTAATTTCCTGCGGCGACGTTTGTGTGCAGAGCCGCTGAACGAGCGATGACGGCAGGTCCCGTTTTGCGGGCGGAGCTGGGCTTAGCGTTGAACGGAAGCCGGCTCTGCAAGGCAGGAGCGTCGTATGCAGGTATGGATCGGGTTCAAGCAGAACGAAGAGTATGTGCACGAGTGGACCGGAGAGGTCGCCGGCGAGGGTGATGTGGGGAAGGCTATCGGAAATGCCCTCGCGGATTATCGGAGCAAGAGCGGCAAGGCCATTTGGGGAATGTCCATCATGGTCGACAAAGCCCGACCGCAGTGAGAGACGCTGCGCCCCCCGGAGCAGTGCCCGGCCGGCGCGTTTTTTCACCGAACTCAACGAGTGATGCGCTTCGCCGTCTCGTCGACAACACACGCGCATGTATCAGCGTGGTGGGTGGCGAATCATAAAATATATTCTCGATCACGCTACTCGACCCACTTGCGCTCTATTGCATCGCAACAAACATGCCACTGCATCCGCCGCAGTGTCCACGCTACTCGGGTGTCTCGAACAGCCCCGGGCTGATTGCTCCCCCGCTTCCAAGTTTGGTAGCGGTCTCCCTCGTCTGCCGGCTCGTTGTTTGCGCCGTGTCACGGCGCCAGTCGTCCTTAACCGTGCGAAAGGTCTCTCAGTGCCTGGTCTTGGAAAAACAACCGCCAGCCTGCTGCACGACCGGCAAAAGTGGCAGACGCTCATGCGAGGCGGCGCCAAGATCGGTCTGAGAACGTCCGACTTCAACGAGGCATCGAGCCGCTTGCGGGAAATTCGCGGTTTCGGATCCAATCCCGGCGCCTTGCGTATGTTCACGTATCTGCCCGCCGGCCTTGCGGACCAATCCGCCCTGGTCGTCGTTCTTCACGGATGCGCGCAGACGGCGGCAAGTTATGAGTACGGCGCCGGATGGTCGACACTCGCCGAGCGGTATGGCTTCGCGCTGCTTCTTCCTGAGCAACAGCACGCAAACAACCCGAACGGCTGCTTCAACTGGTTTCAACCCGGCGACGCGCAGCGCGGACAGGGTGAGGCTCTCTCGATCCGGCAGATGGTCGACAAGATGGTGCTCGATCACGGTATCGACGCCCGTCGCGTCTACGTCACCGGGCTGTCGGCCGGAGGTGCCATGGCCTCGGTCATGCTCGCAACCTATCCTGACATCTTCGCCGGTGGGGCCATCATCGCGGGCCTGCCGTACGGCGCCGCCACGAATGTCCAGGAAGCATTCCAAAGCATGTTTCAGAGTCCCGCCCGCCCTGCTGACGTGTGGGGAGACTTGGTGCGACATGCGTCCTCACACCGGGGACCGTGGCCGCGGATCTCGGTCTGGCACGGCGGCATGGACACAACGGTGGTACCGTCCAACGCGGCTGAGATCGTCAAGCAATGGACCGATGTGCATGGGCTCCCGATGGCTCCGACCTTTCGGGACACGGTGGACGGTTATCCGCGTCAGGTCTGGCGCAATACGCAGGGCGAGGATCTGATCGAATCCTATGCCATCTCCGGCATGGCCCATGGCACCCCGCTCTCCGTCGGAACTGCCGACGACCAGTGCGGTGCCGCCGGAGCTTTTCTGCTCGAGGTCGGAATTTCCTCCTCCTATCGCATCGCAAAATTCTGGGGCCTGGCACAAGCCACCCATAAGGCCGCGGCGAAGGACAGCAAGCCCGTCCGGAAGCGCCCGCCGACCGCCATCGCAATCGACCAGAGGCCGGTGAGACCGCCCGTTCCGCCAGGCGCACCGCCGTTTCCCGCCGTCGACATACGCGGTGTCATCACCCAGGCCTTGAGAGCTGCGGGGCTGATGAAGACGGACTGACGGGCCGCCTGCGACACTGCCCGAAACCTGCCTGTGTCGAATACAAACAACTCAGCTATCAGCCGCCATCGGAATGAATGAGCACGCTCGTCACGTACCCGCAATTCGGGCACTCGTACGCGATTAATCCCGGTTCCCCTGCCAGGGGAGCGATGCTGAGCACTTCGTCCATCCCAGCTCCATATCTGGTGCAAGCGAGAGCAGAACGGCGTTTGCTTCTTGAGAGGTCCGACACGATACCGGCGCCTTGTTCAGGGCTCTTCTGAGCTGCGTTTCTCCATCGTTGCCAACGCACGATCCGCCGGTTGGTTGCGAGCGACAAAAACCGACTTGCACCGCGTCAGGCCGGAAAGTCCGGCGGCCGCCCTAAGGGCCGCCCTATGGAGAGCCTGGATCGGCAATCGGCCGCTGGACCGGCCCCCCGGCACCTTCGAACAGCGCGCGCAGCGACCGCAGTCGCCGTGCCTTCTTGTCCCGACCTGCCATTGAGTTTTTCCTTCGTCACCCCACATATCGGAACAGGCGGCGATCTGTCCGGGAGCCCAAGTCGGTCATTGTGCGATCGTGGAAAAACTTCCGAAGACCAAGGACGATATCCAACGGTTGATTATCGCCGAGCTTCGCACCTGCGCGGATTGCGAGAAGGCCTGGGGCATCATCGTCGTCCCGGTCGTCGACGACTTTGCCATCGCCACATGGACGGTGTCTCGCTTCCATCGCGGACAGTCCGACGCTTATGCTTGTGACCGGGCCTTGCAACGCATTGTGCCGCATTATCAGCGCCTCTACGATTTGGCCGAGATACACTAGTGATTGCCGGGCATTGCCGGGACCGCGACAAAATGGAGTTACGACGTTGAGCGCTAACTCTCCCGAGACTTCTGAACGTGGCTCAACCGCCTTGCAAAAAAAGGAAGAGCGGTTGCGTGAGGGCCAGCAGGCCATGGCCGAATACCTGGCAGACAAGCACGCCATGCGCGAAAGGACCGCGAAGTTGCGGGCGCTCCGATTAGCCCGCGACGCGGCCAACCATCACGCGTCCATCACGCCGGCGGCAAAGAAGCGCTCTGCCTGAATAGCTCGCCTTCCTGGCGATCTATCATTTCCAGCGGCGCGGGCTGGTCTTGTCGGTTCGGCCCGATGCAATAGCGTTCCCGTTCGAATCGACCCGCGCTGTGCAGCGATCGGCGCGGCGCGCGTGCGGCCGGCATCGCGCCAGGAGCCGTGGGACAGCGCTGTGGCAGCGCTGCAACGCACAGGCAAAATCGCGGCTGATATCCCGTTGGGCCCAGGTCAAGCCGAACCTGCCGTATTATAAAGATCTCAGTTTTTCTTGACC
>DATLIT010000149.1:0-4606 GCA_035539295.1 Terrimicrobiaceae bacterium
GGGGTGATTCTCTGCAACGAAACGCAAAGTTTTTGGATCGAGAGCGACGAGAGGAGGCGAGCCAAAAAATGAGGACGAAACCGCATTCACCGTTGTTATGTTTCCCAGAGCCTCCTTCAAAGTCCCTCGAACGAAATCCACTCTCCTAGTCTTCTCAGGGGTTCCGCGGATCAAATTGCTCGTTAGATGTCGGCATCCAAACGAGGACTGCATGCTTGCCTTTCCTTCTTTAGCATTTCGATGGTTTCTTCTTGAAAACCTCTTTTTTCTCAGTGCTATCCTTTCAGCTTCGTAACCCGAGACCGGCTCGTTTACTCGCCCCGCTGACGTCTTCAGGGGCGACTATCATACAATCTATTTTCCAAACTGTAAGCGCCAATCGTTAAGCTAAGAACAGGACCTTGTTCAGTAAGCCCCAATCAGCGTCGGGGCTTTTTGTTTTTCGGGGAAACCATCAAAGCGAACGCCTCAAAATCACCCGCGCTAATTTGCTCGACCGGCAGCCTGAGTGAGTAAATGAGCGCTAGAGGTTAGAACTCCGCATGCCTTATTCCGATTCTGAGACCGTCTCGTTGACTCGCCTAATGTGCAAAGCTCTACCGGTAAGTTCGTCCACTTCGATGATGGCTCCGCAAACTCTGACGGGACCGCCAGCCACAGGAAAGTTTCCGGGCAGCCCATCCATGAATCTCTTGATGATCGGCTGGTGATCTCGACCGAGACACGAGTTGTCCGGGCCGCACATGCCCGCATCGCAGAGAAAAGCTGTGCCCTCGGGGAAGATCCGCTCGTCGGCCGTTTGGACGTGCGTGTGGGTCCCAATGACTGCCGAAGCTTTCCCGTCGAGAAACCGCCCCATTGCAATTTTCTCGCTGGTGGTCTCGGCATGCATGTCGACGATGATTGTCGAAGTCTCCTCTCGAAGTTGCCCCACCGCGGCGAGAGCGGCGTGGAAAGGATTGTCCAAAATGGGCTGCATAAAGGTGCGGCCTTGCACATTGAGGACAGCGATTTTCCCCTTGGCAGTCTCCAGCACGATGCTGCCCTGCCCGGGTGCACCGCGAGGATAGTTGATCGGACGAAGCAAGCGCGGCTCCGTGTTGATGTAAGCCGTCGTATCGCGCTGGTCCCAGATGTGATCGCCCGAGGTGATCACCGCCACTCCGCTCCGGAGCAGATCGATAGCGATTTTCCCTGTGATGCCTCGGCCGCCAGCGGCATTCTCTCCGTTGACAACCACGAAATCCACGTTTCGCTCCTTGAGATAGACCGGAACCAAGTGCATCACAGCACTGCGTCCCGGCTCGCCGACGATGTCGCCCAGGAACAGAATTCGAATCATGCCTCGTTTGTATCGAAATTTTCTCACCGCACAGTGTAAAAATCCGGCACCTTGAGAAGCCCAGGGACCATTATGATCCTGCTTCTGATCGCCAGCTCAGCATTCGGAGTGCTCACACCGCTCGCTCCGCAACCGGATTGGTCGAGATTAAACGCGTTTCAGGAGACGATCACGCGCCGGGACTTTCTCGCGTTACTCGATAAAGTGTATGCTCCCGGCGGCGCGTGGAAGGAAACGATAACGGTCGAGGATACTGCGGCTCACGTGATGACCCAACCCGGGGCGCCGCCATTTCTGTTAAGTTTCGCCATCTCGCGTGAGACCGCGAAATCCATTCCGAGGTACTGGCGCAGCCGCCTGCAGTTGCCACCGGAGGAGCCAAACCGGCCTCTTGCAGGGCTCAGGATTGCCCTCGATCCGGGACACATCGGCGGTTATTGGGCGAAAATGGAGGAGCGATGGTTTCAGCTTGGCGACGCGCCACCTGTCACTGAAGGAGATATGACTCTTACCGTTGCGCAACACCTAGCCTCCCGCCTGGAGAAGCTCGGAGCGGAGGTATTCCTGACGCGGAGCAGGTCAGCGCCGGCAACTCCGCTGCTCATCGGCCAACTGGGCACGGCTGCGACTGAATCGCTGGTCAACCAAGCAATCCCCGGCGATCAGGCAGCTGGTAAAAAAGAGAGCGAGCGTCTCTTCTATCGCGTGGCTGAAATTCGGCGGCGCGCAACCCTTGTGAATCAAGTGCTACGCCCCGACATAGTCATTTGCCTCCACTTCAATGCGGAGGGCTGGGGAGACCCGGGTAAGCCCGAACTCGTCGAGCAGAATCATCTTCATTTTCTCATCACTGGGGCCCTGAGCCCGCAGGAGATCAGCTATGAGGACCAACGTTTCGATATGCTGGTGAAACTTCTCAATCGCTCATTCCTCGAGGAAGTTGCGCTTGCCAACGTCATGTCTCGCAGGATGTCCGCACCAACTGGATTGCCACCCTTTGCCTACCGCACGGGCGCGGCCATACGGGTCAACGCGAATCCGTATGTCTGGGCACGTAATCTTCTCGCCAATCGGCTGTTTGCCTGCCCGGTGGTCTATATCGAACCTTACGTGATGAACAATCGCCTTGTCTTCGAGCGTATTCAAGCGGGCGACTACGACGGGCTTCGTGAATTCGACGGAGTTATGCGCCAGAGCATATATCGCGAGTATGCCGACGCGGTTGCAGAAGGCATTCTGGCGTATTATTCAAGGCGTTCGTTGTGAAAATAATCGCCGTCGCAAACCAGAAAGGTGGGGTAGGCAAGACCACCACGTCGCTGAATCTCTCGGCCGCCCTCGCGGAAAACGGCCGAAGAGTGCTTCTCGCTGACCTCGACCCCCAGGGCAACGCCACCAGCGCCCTCGCCCTGGGAGATCTGAGTGGACAAAGTCTCTACCAAGCAATCATCGGCGCCCGCCCGGTCCAGGAGCTCGTGGTCCCTACCCGAATGTCGAACCTTTTTGCCATTCCAGCGGACCTTGATTTGGCTGGCGCGGAGGTCGAGGTGGCCCGGATGAACGAACACCTTCTTCAGCTCCGCCGTGTTGTCGAACCGCTACGGTCCCAGAACGAGTTCGACTTCATGTTTTTTGACTGCCCCCCTTCCCTGGGAATCCTGATGTCAAACGCGCTTGCGGCGGCCGATGAGGTTCTTATCCCGATACAATGCGAATACTACGCCCTGGAAGGCTTGGGACTTCTCATGCAAGTGACCGACCAGATTCGCGCTTGCGGCGCAAACCCGGGTCTGAGCATTTCTGGTCTGCTGATGACGATGTTTGATAGCCGGACAAATCTTAATCCGGCGGTGGTCAAGGAAGTGCGCGACCACTTTCAGGAGGTCGCCTTTCAAACCGTCATCCCTCGTACAATTCGCTTTGGTGAAGCGCCGAGCCACGGACGAACCATTCTCGAGCACGATCCCTCCGGTGCAGGAACCGCTGCCTATCGGGCGCTCGCAGTTGAGTTTCTGGAGCGACAAACGAAGGGCCTCTCGTTTGTCAGCGAAGCCAGGGATGAAGTGTCAGGCAAAACTGATGCGAATTGATCGAGCCGCACCCGTCAGCTAAGTTCTTTGTTTCCGCAAAATAAAAAACATCGACTCTCGTGACCGACGTCCTGGATCTCTTCCGCAAAACCGGTGCTCTCTTGCACGGGCACTTCGTTCTTCGTTCCGGACTCCATAGTCGCCAGTTTTTTCAATGTGCGCTGCTGCTGCAAGATGCTACCGCCGCTGCTCATGTCTGCGGATTGCTTGCGGAGAAACTCAAACCCTTCGAGGCGACGACAGTGATCTCACCCGCGATCGGAGGGATTATCGTCGGTCAGGAAGTCGCCCGCCATCTCGGCAAAAGGCACATCTTTGCCGAAAAGGACGGTTCGGGAGTTCTTGTGCTTCGGCGCGGGTTCACTATCGCCGCCGGCGAGTCATTCCTAGTCGCAGAGGATGTCGTTACTCGTGGAGGACGTCTGCACGAAACGATTCAGATCGTCGAAAACCATGGGGGCATCGTGGCAGCCGCGGGTTCGATCGTTGACCGCAGCGGTGGCTCTCTGCCCGATTTCGGTTGTCCGTTCGTCTCCCTCGTTCAGATGGATGTTGAGACCTTTGCACCGGACAAGTTGCCTGCGGATCTCGCGGCGATTCCTGCAATCAAGCCCGGAAGCAAATAGCACGCACGCTTTGCCGTGGCGATTGTTCGCGGTCGCCGGGACCGCAGCGAACACCGACTCAATCGTGCGCCTGGCGTCGCGGAACGACCGTAGCTGCGGCTAACTTCTAAAGTCCTGTCAACGGATAGAGCTGACTCGACGGGATTGTCTGAGTCGACTGCCCCGGGTAGCTCCACTGCAATCGGCAGACCGCATCACCCTCGTGTTCATAATAATGCAGCTCGATGTTATACAACGCTCCTGCACTTAGGGTCGTCGTATATGAATAAGCCGTGGCACCCTGCTCTCTCCAACTATCAATTACGCTGGTGCCGTTGATGAAGAGGCGAACCCCGTCATCTCCGGTGACGGTGAACGTATAGCTTCCCGAGACAGGAGCCCTCACCTGACCAGTCCATCTCGCCGAGAAAAAGTCGGAATTCACCTGAGAGGCTGGCGAATCGTCATCCCAATCAAAATCGACGGTGGCGTCGATGCGAGTAAGCACTGGCGATCCCGCGAATGGATCGCTCAACGGATAGGCGGCACTCGAACTATCGTTGTAATAT
>DATLIT010000150.1:0-6999 GCA_035539295.1 Terrimicrobiaceae bacterium
ACCCGGGAGCAAGGAGCTGCCGACCGAACCGCGGGCGGAACAAGCGCCTATTGCCGGCGAGCCGACGCAGGTTCAGGTCGTGCGGAGTGAAGTGGCGCTGCGGCCTGGCGAGAAACAGACGTTTCGCCTTCGCGCCCTCGACACCAACGGCCTCTTCGTCAAGGATCTCTCCGGTGGTGAGTGGAAGAAATTTGTTCCGGCCACGGCAAAGGTCAGATCGGAGATGGACGCGGAGTTCGATGTGAATGGCGCTCTCGTGGTGAAGCCGGATGGGAAGCCGTCCGCCGGCTCGTGGGAACTGACCGCAGAGGGCTTGAAGGGCTACATGCGCGGCCGGGTGCTGCCAAGTTTACCCTATTTGCAAGACTTCGAGACGTTCCAGCCAGCCGAGCAGACGGAAGGCGCGCCCGGTGTGAAGTTCGCGTGGCCGCCGTTGCCGTGGATTGGCGCGCGTTTCAAATGGGATATTCGCGAGTTTGAAGGAAGCAAGGTGCTCAACAAGACACTCGATCGCCCCCTTTTTCAGCGGGCATTCACGTTTTTCGGCGACTCCCGCATGAGCAATTACACGATTGCCGCCGATGTGATGAGCGATGGCAACAAGAGGATAATGTCCAATGTCGGCGTGATCAATCAACGCTACGTCATCAACCTCGTCGGCAATTACAAACAGCTTGAAGTACTCTCGAATCAAGACCGCATCAAAGTCGCCGTCCCTTTTCCAATGCAACCCAAGACGTGGTACCGCATCGAAAGCCGGGTCGATGTCGCGCCTGACGGCTCCGGTGTGGTGCGCGCAAAAGCCTGGAAGAGAGACGAGCCGAAGCCGGAAAACTGGACGATCGAGGTGCCACACGAGCACGCGCACCCGCACGGCGCGGCGGGCGTTTACGGCTTCGCCTTGCAAAACCAGTTTCCCGTCTACATCGACAACATTTCTGTCACTCCGAACAAATGAAACCGACTGTCCACGGCGGCCTCTGCACGCGGGCGCGATTGGCTCTGCCGCACTATTGGATTGCGGCGCTGCTCGCGATCGTGAGCTTCCAAGCCAACGCTGCCGACCACCCGATGTGGGGAGGAACTCCATCGCGCAACATGGTGTCGTCGGAGACCGGGCTGCCCGATTCGTTTGAACCTGGCAAGAAGAAGCCGGGGTCAGAGGAGGTGGACATGGCGACGACCAAGAACGTGAGATGGGTGGCGAAGCTCGGTTCGCAAGCATACGGCAATCCGACCATCTCCGGTGGAAAAGTTTTCGCCGGCACAAACAACGAGTCGCCGCGCGATCCAAAATTCAAGGGCGATTATTCGATGCTGATGGCTTTCGACGAGACTTCGGGCAAATACCTCTGGCAGCTCGCAGTTCCGAAGCTAGGCACGGGCAAGGTGAGTGACTGGGAGTTTCTCGGCCTCTGTTCGTCACCGCATGTCGAGGGCGATCGCGCTTATATTCTCACGAACCGGTGCGAAGTGCTCGCCGCTGATGTGAACGGAATGGAAAATGGCAACAACGGAGAGTTCAAAGACGAAGCCAAATATTTCGCCGGGCCGGACAAACCGCCTGTCGAGGTAGGAAAGAGTGACGGCGATATCATCTGGCGCTACGACATGCGTGAAGAGCTCGGTGTCTTCCCGCATAATATCACCAGCAGCTCGGTGTTGATCGTCGGCGACCGGCTCTACGCGAATACCTCAAATGGGCAGGACTGGTCGCACGTTAACATTCCGTCGCCTCAGGCGCCCGCACTCGTCTGCCTGGACAAACAATCTGGCAAATACCTGGCTGAGGAGGCTAGCGGCATCAGCACGCGGCTTTTTCACGGGAACTGGTCGTCGCCTGCCTACGGAGAGGTGAATGGCAAAGGTCAGATCATTTTCGGGGCGGGCGATGGGTTCGTATACGGCTTCGATCCCGCGCCGCCGGAGAGCGGCGATGAGATCAGGCCCCTTGAGGAGATCTGGCGCTACGACTGTAACCCTCCGGAATACCGCAATGTGAAGTACCCAGACGCGAACGGCCCGAGCGAGGTAATCGCGACACCAGTATTTTGGAAAAACCGGGTCTATGTTGCGATCGGGCAGGATCCCGAACACGGCGATGGTGTGGGAATTCTGCATTGCATCGATGCCACCAAAACCGGTGACGTGACCGAGGAGGGAAAAGTATGGAGCTACCAAGATATCGGCCGCTCGATTTCGACCGTCTCAATCACTGACGATGGCCTGCTTTTTGTTGCCGAATACGCAGGCAAGATTCATTGCCTCGATGCCGAGACCGGGAAGCCGTATTGGGTGCACGATACGCAGGCGCACATCTGGGGTTCAACGTTAGTGGCCGATGGCAAGGTCTACATCGGCACTGAGGACGGAAGCTTTTTTGTCTTCGGAGCGGAGAAGGAGAAAAAACTTCTTAGCCAGACGGACCTGGGCGAGCCCGTCTACGCAACGCCGGTGGCGGCAAACGGTGTCCTGTATGTCCAAACGCCGACGCAACTGTACGCGATTGCGCAGGAGAAATGAGGCGTTTGACACTTGGAGAGGCCCTTGTGCCAAGGGGATTTAGAAGACAGACCGTGGACAGGACCGCCTCGACAACCGCACGGCCCTCGCGACTCGATGACAGGCCTCTCGTCGGCTTGCGGCGGAGCATTGTCGATGGGTCGCCAAGGGCTTCGTTGATCTCAAGCGCGCTTCGTCACTAAACGGTTCTCAATGACCCCACCTCGCCTCACCGCCATACAGTGGTTGATCTGTGCGATCGCTGTCGTCGGGTTCGCGTTCGACATTTACGAGCTCCTGATGCTGCCTCTGATCGTCGGTCCTGCGCTGCAGGAACTCCTTGGTGCCGCACCGGGCTCACCGGAATTCCAACGCTGGGTGGGCAGGTTGTTTTACATTCCGGCGGTCGCGGGTGGGATCTTCGGGTTGCTCGGCGGATATCTCACTGATCGGCTGGGAAGGCGGCGCGTGTTGACGTGGAGCATTCTCATCTATGCATTGGCCGCCTTTGCTTCGGGCTACGCGACTTCGCCAATGATGCTCCTGGTGCTGAGGTGTTTTGTTTTTGTGGGCGTCTGCGTCGAGTTTGTCGCGGCGGTCGCCTGGCTGGCGGAGCTTTTTCCGCATCCCAAACAGCGCGAGCGTGTGCTCGGCTATACGCAGGCGTTTTCGTCGGTCGGCGGCTTGCTCGTGGCGGTGGTAAACGGCCTGGCAGTAGCCTGGGCGCACGATCTTCCCGCCATACGCATTCCCGAGATTCTTGGCACCCTCGGCGAAATACAGGACCCGCACGCCGCCTGGCGATACACCATGATGTCGGGAGTGATTCCTGCCATTCCGTTGATCATCATCCGCCCTTTCCTGCCCGAGTCACCGGCCTGGCAGCAGAAGCGAGATGCGGGCACACTCAGGCGCCCCAGTTTCGCCGAACTGTTCTCGCCTGAGCTGCGGCGCACCACGCTGGTCACGACGCTAATGTTTGCGATGAGCTACGGTGCGGCCTTCGGCGCGATTCAGCACATTCCGCGCATCGTGCCGGCTCTTCCTGAGGTAAAAACGCAGGTCCAGACGGCGGTGGCAGCCGCAACAAAGGATAAGCCCGCTGAAGAGCGGGAAAGACTCGCGCGTACCGCCGCAGCGCGGACCACACAACGCGTGGCCGCGGATGTTACCAAGGTCCAGGAAGTTGGCGGGCTCATCGGCCGCTGTCTTTTGGCGGTGCTCGCTGGAATTATCATCAGCCGACGCTGGCTGCTGCGGGTTTTCCAGCTTCCCGGCTTGATTTTGATGCCGATCGTCTTCGGCTATTTCGCTGTTACGAGCCTGCCGCTGCTCGCTGTAGGCATCTTCCTGGTAGCGGCTGCGACCATTGCGCAGTTCAGCTTCTGGGGAAACTACCTGCCGCGTGTCTATCCCATGCATCTGCGCGGAACCGGCGAAAGCTTCGCTGCTAACATTGGCGGCCGGCTGCTTGGGACGATGTTCGCATGGGTCACCGCGACGTTGGCGATCACACCTGACCCAGCGTTCGCGCCAAAGAAGCTCGCGTATACGGCAGCAGCCGTCGGCTTTGCAGTTTATCTGGTTGGCTTTATTGCTTCCTTCTGGCTTCCGGAGCCGAAACACGAAGAACTCCCCGATTGATGATGGGGCCATCCACTCCGGAACAGGCGAAGGAACACCTCGACGCTCACACGCGCGAAATGGTTCGCTGGCATTTCTCGGCCGAAACTGGTTGCTCGTTCTGGCTCAATTGGGCGAAGGAGGCCGACTGGAATCCCGCGGAGGAAATCAGCTCCTTCGACGACGTCATCGCACGCTTTCCGCATTTCGAGGAGGAATGGCTTCGCGACCTTGAGCCTGAGGTTTGGGTTCCGGCGAAGTTCAAGGGCCGTCCATTTAATGTCTTTGAAACCGGCGGAACCACCGGAATGCCCAAACAGCGCATCGGCTGGGAGGATTACAAGATCGATTACAGCGAGTTCAGCGAAAAGATCAGCGACGAGCATTTCCCCCGAAACCATTATTGGCTGATGATGGGGCCGACCGGCCCCCGTCGTCTGCGCCTCGCGATCGAGCACCTGGCAAACGTGCGCGGCAGCTCGTGCTACTTCGTCGACCTCGATCCACGCTGGGTCAAGAAGCTGCTCGCCAGTAAACAATTCGAACAGGCGCGCGCCTACATGGAGCACGTTGTCGACCAAGCAGCGACGATCTTGAAACATCGCCGCGTGAGCGGCCTGTTCTCAACTCCGAAGCTGCTTGAAGCCCTCTCCGAAAAGATCAACCTATGGGAGGCTGGAATCCGCGGCGTCTTCTGTGGCGGCACGACGATGGCACCGCAATACGCTCGTTTCCTTGTTGAAGAAGTGCTCGAAAACCGCATCGGTTTTTATCCCACCTACGGCAATACCCTCATGGGTCTCGCCGCCAGCGTCCCGCTGCGACCGGAGGACAATTTTTCGGTTACCTACTACGCGCCGCAGCCCCGCGCGGTGCTGCGCGTCGTCGATCCGGAACAGACCGATCGTCTGGTCGATTACGATCAATGGGGCCGCGTCGAACTGACCACGATGACCAGCGAGTTTTTTATGCCCCGCTTCCTCGAGCGCGACGAAGCCCTCCGCCGTCAACCGCGTCCGCCATATGCATGGGACGGCGCCGCGGAGGTGCGTCCCTTCGGGACCATGGAGAAAACACTCGTGGAGGGTGTTTATTAGACAAAATGCCAGAAGACATTCGCAAATACTTGGCGCGGCGCGAGTCTGGCAATCGCCGCCACTTCGGAAACTTATCCTGGCATTTCCTCTAACGATTGCGCATGGACCTTCCTCATATCCCTGCGCTGCGCCTTGGTCGCGCTTACGAGAGCTTCGACAAAATTGATGCGCGCGATCATCGCAATGGTGAGCCGGTTGCAGCGGTCAGCCAAGTTAATGCCGGCATCATCCGGCGCGATCTCGCCCGGAGCAAGGCGTCGCGCGCGGTTTTAAAGGAGTTCACGTGCGCACAATTGATTAACATGTGCGCGCAGGCGGCCGAACTCTTCATGAACAGCACGCTGCCTTTCGGTAACAAAGGTCACACCCAATCTCCGCAGCAATACATTGAAACTCTTTCCTCAACGAGCGGCCTGCCCTACGCGTTGGTGCGGCGAAATATGGTCCGCATCGGCACTGTCCTGTTTCAGATGGAAACAATTCTGCGAGGACTGACACGCGGACTCGATCTCAGTATCCTCGACAGAGGTTTCGGAGAACAGAACGGCATCCCCGTGAGCTATTTCGCGACGACTAATTCGCTCGGCGTAGTCATGCCGAGCAATTCGCCAGGGGTGAACTCGCTTTGGCTGCCAGCTATTGCGCTCAAGATCCCGGTGGTCCTAAAGCCCGGCCGCGAGGAACCGATTACTCCTTGGCGGCTGATTCAATCATTTGTCGCGGCTGGCGTGCCTTTGGAAGCTTTCGGTTTTTACCCGACCGAGCACGAAGGTGCCGAGGAGATCCTGCGGCTTTGCGGATGCGCGCAGCTCTTTGGCGACAAAACAACCACAGATCGCTATGCAGGCAACCCGCGGATCGAGATTCACGGTCCCGGCTACAGCAAAATTCTGATCGGTCCGGATGAGATCGAGCGCTGGCCCGATTACCTCGACATCATGGTGGACTCGATCTCGCAGAATGGCGGCCGCAGCTGCCTGAACGCCTCCGTGATCGCCGTCCCCGCACATGCCGACGAAATCGCTGATAGTCTGGCAGAGCGGCTCGGACCGCTGGAGCCGCGCCGGATCGACAACGAAAACGCCGTGCTTGCGGCATTTGCAAACTCCAAAGTGGCCGAGTTTATCAACGCGGCAATCGACGAAGGCTTGCAAACCTCCGGCGCCGAAGAGGTGACGGCGAAGTATCGAAGCGGCCCCCGGCTGGTAACCTTTGACGGCGCGGTCTACTTACGGCCCACAATTGTGCGGTGCGAATCGCCAGCGCACCCGCTGGCGATTCGTGAGTTCCTCTTTCCGTACGCGAGTGTCCTCGAATTGCCCGAGTCCAAGATGGTTGAATCAATCGGACCGTCGCTGGTTGTGACGGCAATCACACGCGATGAGCGCTTGATTGAGCAACTCCTCGCATCGCCAGACATCGAGCGACTGAACATCGGCCCTCTATCCACGATGCAGGTGGCTTGGGACCAGCCGCACGAAGGCAATCTTTTCGAGCTCCTCTACAAAAGGCGAGCGATTCAGCGGGTTTGACCATGCTCATTGGTTTTGATTTTCAGCCGCGCACGCGCGTGATTTTCGGCCCCGGCGCCATCGATCGTCTCGGCGAACTCGCGCGGACTCTCGGCACGAGCGCACTTCTGGTCACCGATCCTGGCATCGTCGTCGCGGGCCATGTCGAGCGGGCGCGCCGTGGATTGGATGCCGCCGGAGTAAATGTCACGATTTTTGATGAGGTTAGAGAGAACCCCACGACGCGCGAGGTGGACCAATGCTTT
>DATLIT010000151.1:0-3042 GCA_035539295.1 Terrimicrobiaceae bacterium
GAGCGATACCGCCCCGGCAGCGGCTGGCCTGCCTGCATGCGCGAGGCCTTAAAGGACGCTGGTTGGACCGAGGCGATGGTCGATTCTGTGTCGGCTTGGGGACCTGGTCATCCACTAATCGATCGCATCGAAGCGGAGGCAATTGCAGAGGTTCTCGGACGCCACGCTTCCCACATTCCCGTTTATTCCATCAAAGGGATTATCGGGAACCCGATGGCAGCAGCTGGGCCGTTGCAAGTGGCAGCCTGTATTCATTCCTTCCGTGATGGATTGGTCCCTCCGACTGCCAACTTAGAGGTGCCGTTGCCCGAGGTCGCCTTGGACTTCGTCAGAGGAAAGGCGCGGCGCTGCTTCCCGCAAACGGCATTGCTCAACGCTCATGGAGTGGGAGGCGCCAACGCGACGCTGCTTTTGAGAGCGCCTCTTCGAGGTGGCTTTCCCCTGCGTAGAACTGAACCGAACCCAACTCAAAAAGAACGCCAAATGGAGTGCGTTCTAGTTCCCGAATTATGAAACCTACAAACTCAATCCTGGTCGCTTACAGTCATGACGGATTTCGCTCCGCTCTAAACGTGCTGGAAGCTTTGAAACCGATAGCAGACGTCCAACTCTGCGCCTACGATTCTGAAGAAGCGCTCGCTTACGAGCCCGATGTCGCGCTTTGCATCGTTACAGATCAAGATTCCATCAACCAAGCACACGATTTTCAAGTGCAGCTTGACGATGTTCCCACTGTTGTCGTCGACGGCTCGGGAGCCCTGAAGATCGAAGTTAATGGATATGCGGGACGAGTCTCCAGCTCCCCGGATCAAGTCCTGAAGACGGTGCAACGCCTGCTCTCCACCCAAAAGGGAAGTGAGGCTGCCGCGAACCGCAAGAGTGCGCAGAGGTCTTCTCCGCGTCGCATCTCGAGTCCCTTCGATCACACGCTGGCGCGCGCCTCAGGTGGTGCGCAAGGTCCCCAGGCCGTTTTGATGGCCGCTGCGCGACAACTCTTTTGGGATCTTCGTGCCGACCGCGGTGAGGTGTTTCTACGAATGATAGAAAAGAACGGATTTTATAAGGTCTATGCAGAACCGGAAGTTAATAACGGCACAAAGTCTGCTATCTCTTCGGAGGTAATCCGGCTAATTAAAAAGCGCTCCTTTCCGGTCACCTTGCATGAACTTGAAACCAGACCAGCGAGGCCGTTGCATGACTACCTGGCGAGGCGTCACTTGAATCTGCTTATCCCGCTGGTCAGGGAGAGCCGTCTCCTCGGCTGGATGGCCTTTGCCGTGGAAGATTCTCGCTGCACCAGTGAGCTCCTCGATGACCTACAGATCGTCGGGCACCTTCTCACAACTTCGCTTGCTGAGGCCTTTGATCGCGAACTGAGCCTCGTTCAGGCTGACGGCCTACGCGAAGCCTTCTCGGCCTTAAAAATCGGTGTCCTTACGGTTGATCAAGAAGGGCACATTGTGAATCTTGCCGGAACGATGGTCCCACTCGGCAGCGGACTTCGACAAGGTGATCATTATAGAGCCATTCATAACAGTTGGGTTCGAGAAATAATTGCCGAGGGGCTCCGCGGGCGTTTCATCGCTAAGACGTGGCAAGACTTCGATTTACATCTAACCATGACATGCATGGCCGCCAAATTGGATGGCGAAAGGATCGTGCTCTTCTGGCAACCTCGCCAGAATCAAAGCCGAGATGCCGCCCAGGACCGTCTCGATCTGCAGGAAGTCCTCAATTCCTTGCCGGTGCCCGTGCTGGTGGACAACGAGGGATCTAGGGCGTGTCCGAAAGGGCGTATTAGCCAAGCGGATTTTCGCGCTATCAAAGACTGCGCCCTGCAAGCGCAAGCTAAGAATGTGAAAGCGCTAAGGTTGCGTTGGGGCGCCACCCAATCGCATGACAACGCCGTTCTCTTTTACGAGGCGGACATTAGCCAGGGGAGTGCCGGATTTGCGGACGACATTAATCATGCCGTTCGCTTTTCCTTAGAAACTGCCTAAATCCGCGGCAATGCTTACAAAATCTTGCAATTGTGTCTCTTTACCATATCACACTTAAATGCCTAAGCGTAACCAGCTACGTGTTCGTTTAGAAGATGGGCAGCGTGAGCGATTGCTTGAGATCGCGTGCGCGCGTGGCAAGGGCGAGCGGTTGTCCGACATCGTTCGCCGCGCCATCAGCGAGTTTATCGCGCCTGAGGAGTCGGGAACCAATGGTTCTCAAGTGGTTAACGTGACTCCCCTGTGCAAGCAGAGAGTGACTGAACTGGCTGACGAGCTCGACCGCAGCCAATCGCAAGTCCTGGAGGCCTGCGTCGAGGGCATCCAGGAATTTCTCGAGAGCAAGCGGACGCCGCTGATCATCTCTGAAGTCCACCTACGCCGTAAACACCACAAGAAGAGGCGCCCTCTGAAGCAGTCTTCCGTTTCGTAGCACTCCCATCGGCTACCCGGTCGCGTCTCGTCAGATCTCGTCAAGCCATCAGCGGGCGAGTTGATGGTGGACACGGTTTGTGCTATCTGTCGGTGTATCGTCTTTTCGTCAGGCAATAGAGTGATGGGCCCGGGTGGCGGAATTGGCAGACGCGCCAGATTTAGGATTGCGTTTTGACCGGTTTCTCAGAGTCCCATAACGTGCCGTTGCGACGCCGTAAATCCGCACCAACAAAGGCTCGACAGCCAAAACCCAAGAATTCGTGCGGGCCACGCTGAAACGGCCTCGATGTCGCACAAAAGTGTCGAACACGAATGGGAAGAGACCGATTCCCGCACGAACGCTAGTTCTCGGATACGGTTTTGGCTAGGTAGACACTGCCCGGGCGATCAAAACGGTTCCTGGGCCGCATCCGGGCGCAAGAAACCGACTTCCAAATTTGGTTTGGAGCTATGCGAGAAGATGCCCGAGTGGGCATAGGTGACCCCTGGCAAAGGGAACCCCTCCAGACTGGCCCCCGCTTCGCGGTCATCCGCCTCACGCTTCGTTCTCGCGGCCGTGTGAGCCCGAAGCGTCAGCCTATGCTTCGCGCGATCCGTCCGAATCGCT
>DATLIT010000152.1:0-12979 GCA_035539295.1 Terrimicrobiaceae bacterium
GTTGCCGACGTTTCCGGTGCCTCCGTAGAAATAACGTCCATCAACGAAGGCACCGATATGGTCGGTGAAGCGATACTCGAGACCAAGGCCGACATTGCCGTATCCAGTGCCATTCGGGATTCCATCCCAAGTGCCACCGCCACCCACTAGGGCATACGGAGCCCAGTTGCAGAAAGGATAGCGGAGGAAGAGGTTGCCGGCGACGGGCAGGTGCTGGGCTGTGCCATGATTATCGTACCAAGCGGCTTCGTATCCAATTCCGATGTAACGCATGAAGAAGAAGTTTACACCAAAGCCGCCACCGGAGCCGGTGTGGAAATAGCTGCCCCCACCGCCAAAGAAAGCGGTGTAAAAGCCATCGAGCTGCCATTCCATGTCACGGAATAAGCAGACTGGCGCAGGGGTGACAACTGTCTTTACTTCCTTGAAGGATTTGCCGTCGCCAGCAAAAGCCTCGAGAAACGACAGTGCAACGATTGATGTGGTTAGGAGCAGTTTTTTCATCGGAGATTGAATTTGAGCCCACGCTAATGCCAGAAGGTCGGCAATTTTGTCAAGCGGATTATTTAAGGCGCGGAAAGGGTGGCGTAACTTTTCCTTCGTAGAGGGCTTTTCCTATGATTGCCCCGTAGAGGCCGGGCATAGCGGCGAGCCTAAGAATGTCATCGCGACTGGACACGCCGCCACTGGCGATGAGGTTGGAGTCGAGCAGATTCAACAGCACTTCGAGGGCAGCGTAGTTAGGTCCTTCGAGCATGCCATCGGTCGCGATATCGGTATAGATGATCGTTTTCGCGCCGGCTTGCTGAGCACTCAATGCGAGATCAATCGCGCGCATGGAAGTAGTTTCAACCCATCCTTTTACGGAGATAAAGCCATTCTTGGCGTCGATGCCAACTGCGATGCGCTCTCCGCCAAACTCCTGACACGCAGTGTTCAGGAAATCCATTGATTCATAAGCTTTTGTGCCAAGAATCACCCTTTGGACACCGCAGTTAAAAGCAGCCGCGATATTTTCCCGGTTGCGCATGCCGCCGCCGAGTTGACACGGGATATCGACCGCTGCGCAAATGCTTTCGACGCAGCCGAGGTTGGTGGGTTGTCCACTGAAAGCCGCGTCAAGGTCAACGAGGTGCAACCAATCCGCGCCGGCATCGTGCCATTTCTTAGCGATGGAGGCCGGATCATTCGAGTAGACGACTTTTTCGGCGGCCGCGCCTCGCCTCAGGCGGACTACCTGTCGGTCCATCAGGTCGATCGCAGGAAGCAACAACATCTTTCGCACGAACCAGTGCCTAAGCGAGTGTCTCCAGGAAATTTTTTAGCAACGTGAGCCCGCTGGATTGGCTCTTTTCGGGGTGAAATTGGGTGCCATGCAAGCTGCCATGGCTGATGCTGGCGGCGAATGATCCTCCATAGTCGCATCGAGCGCTGATGATGTTGTCGTCGGCGGGAACAGGGAAGTACGAATGGACGAAATAGAAATAGGGGTCCACAGGGAGCGACTTGTAGATGGGACCGCGGGTCTCCCGCAGCTTATTCCATCCAATGTGCGGAATCTTGAGCCTTTCTCCCCGGAAGCGGACAACTCGTCCGGGAAGAAGACCCAGGCCTTTGCGACCGGGTGATTCTTCGCTTGATTCGAAGAGCAGTTGATAGCCAAGGCAAATCCCCAGATATGGCCGCCCTGCCTCTAGCCATTCCTGCAAGGGCTCCCAAAGTCCGGAGGCACGCAGATTGTCTGCGCAGTCGCCAAACGCCCCGACTCCCGGCACGACGATGGCATCAAAGCGATTGAGTTGGGCGGCTTCCGTGACGAGCGAAACCGAGGCGCCCACCGCCTCGAGAGCCTTGCAGACGCTGCGAAGATTTCCGCTGCCGTAGTCGACCACTCCAATCGATTTGGATCCGTTCTCCATGAGGCGATAAAGATCCGATGCTCTCGCAGACACTCAAGCGACAAACGTGGGATCGCCAGAGACGTCGAGCTGCTAGAGGACGCCTTTGGTGCTGGGCACGCCCTCGACGCGCGGGTCGATTTGGGTGGCGGCGTCGAGCGCGCGAGCGAGCGCTTTGAAAACGCCCTCGGCCATGTGGTGCGCGTCGCGGCCGGCGAGAATCTCGACATGGAGATTCATGGCAGCGCTGACGGCAATGGCTCGCAGAAATTCCTCGACCAGTTGGAACGAGAAGTTGCCGCCGATCGCTTCGACGGGCGAGGGCGGCTCGTAAACCAGGTAGGGGCGGCCGCTCAAATCGATGACCGCGCGGACGAGCGCCTCATCCATCGGGACGTAAGCGAAGCCATAGCGTCGGATGCCCTTCTTCTCGCCCAGTGCCTTGCCGACTGCCTGCCCGAGGGTGATGCCCGCATCTTCCACGGTGTGATGAAAATCGACTTCAATATCACCCTTGGCGTCGAGATCGAGATCGAAGAGTCCATGCCGGGCAAAGAGCGTCAGCATGTGATCAAAAAACGGGATGCCGGTATGCACGTTGGACACCCCCGTTCCGTCGAGATTCAGGCGTGTCCGAATGGAGGTTTCGCTCGTGGTTCGCTCGATGACAGCTTCGCGAGACATGCAGTTATGATGCCGCCGTGCGCTGTGCGCGCAAAGAAAACTCTTCGCGGCAAAGTTCCACCGCCTTCGAGATCATCGCGATTTGCGCATTCACACGATCGTCGAGATGAAATTCAGAGGGCGTCTCGACGGTGAAGATCCGCACGGCGTTCTGAAAGTAGAGAACGAAGGCCTCGGGCCATTCAGGCATCAGATCGGGTGTGATTGTCCGGCGGACCACGCCGGCGCGCGCGGGACGGCCTTCGATTTTCTTCCGTGGATCTGGCGGTATGTAATTTGCCGCCGCCTCGAGAAGGAGCTCGGCCCAGTAAGGCTTCACACGCTGCAGTTCATAAATATAGAGGCCAATGGCGTCGTAGTCCTCGTGCAGATTCAGCGCGAGATCGAAGGCGCACCCGGTCAACCACTGCATCTGCGCGGCGATCTGGGGAACCGCCGAAGTGTGAAAACTGCGATTGAGATCGCGTCCATCGGGGTCGCGCCGCGAGTTGTTCACCAGTCCCCACGGGTTCAGACAGGGGAAGATACAGACATTGAGAAGCCTCAAAGCATCCGTGTTCGCCTGTGCCCACTCGACCAATCCCTCGGTGGTGGCGGCTTCATCCCCGTGGATCCCCGCAGAGAGATAGATAGAAGGCGCCTCAGGAATCTTCCAGCGCGAAGCAACGCAATACAACCTCAGACCGCCGGCTTCGGAGTATTGCTTGATACGGAGGTTTGTCATCGCAGCGACTGCCCGCCACCGGCGCATCAAAAACCTATAGTCATGCGCGCGGTCGTGGCGAAGCAGGCGGACGGGCATACAAACAAATGGCCGGCTAGTCAATGAAGCGCCGTGTAATTTCTGCGTAGGCATCAATTCGCCGGTCCCGTAGAAACGGCCAGTGGATCCGCTGGGTCTCGACGCTCGCAAGATCGGCTTCCGCGACGAGGACGTCTTCTTCATCACGGGAGCCTTTCGCGATGATCTCTCCCGAAGGATCGCAGATAAAACTTTGGCCCCAAAATTCAATCCCTGGACCTCCCTCTGGCGCTTCATGGCCGACGCGGTTAGGAACGGCCACATAGCAGCCATTGGCGACAGCGTGGCCGCGCTGCACGGTCTCCCACGACGAATGCTGGCGCCTCCCATACTCTGCCTTTTCGCCCGGATGCCACCCGATGGCGGTGGGATAGAAAAGAATTTGCGCACCACGCAAAGCCGTGAGCCGTGCCGCTTCGGGGTACCATTGGTCCCAGCAGACGCAGACTCCGATGCGCGCGAATTTTGTGTCCCAGGCGGAAAATCCGAGGTCTCCGGGCGTGAAGTAAAACTTCTCGTAGTAGAGCGGGTCGTCCGGAATGTGCATCTTGCGGTATTTTCCGAGATAGGTTCCGTCTGCGTCGATGACAGCGGCGGTGTTGTGGTAGATTCCCGGAGCGCGTCGTTCGAAGAGTGATGGTATGATCACGACACCGAGCTCTTTCGCAAGTTCCTGCATCTTGTCCGTGGTCGGACCGGGGACTGGCTCTGCTAATTCGAAGTACTTGTGATCTTCGACCTGACAGAAGTAGAGGGAGCGAAAGAGCTCTTGCAGGCAGATTATTTGAGCGCCTGCCGCCGTAGCCTTGCGAATCCCCCGTTCCGCCGCGGCCAGGTTAGCCTCGAGGTCAGCGGAACATTGACTTTGCACCGCGCCGATCTTCACCTTGTGTTGCGACATGGTTGGCAGCTTGCCACACTTCTCGCGATGAAAAAGCCGCTTTTCGCCCTTTTTGCCGTGACAATCTGTCTGTTAACCGCGACCAACGCGGAAGACATGTCTGACATTCGTATCATCGTAAAGACAAGCAAAGGAGACGTCGAGGGAACGCTCTTCCCCTCGAAAACACCCGTCACCGTTGCAAACTTCCTTAACCTGGCAAAGCAGAGCTATTACAATGGAGTCACCTTTCATCGGGTAATACCGAATTTCATGGTTCAGGGCGGCGATCCGACCGGCACCGGTCGCGGTGGACCCGGGTACACGTTCGAGGATGAGTGCCGTCCAGACCTCAAGCACGACAAGCCAGGAGTCTTCTCCATGGCAAATACCGGCAGGCCAGTAACTAACGGTAGCCAGTTTTTTATTACGCACGTGCCGACTCCCTGGTTGGACGGAAAGCATACCGTCTTCGGTGAAGTCACCAAAGGGCAGGATGTGGTAAATGCGATCTCGCAGGGCGACAAGATTGTGCAAATCGAGATTCTTGACTCGCCAGACACCCTCTTCGAGCACCAGAAGGGTAGAATCTCTAAATGGGATGCTGCCTTGAAGAAATAGACCGAGAGTGCGCGACGCGCCAATGGTCGCGCTTTCCACGCTGATTTCTGCGTGTGGTTTTCCAGGGCGTTCCCCCCGGTGTTTGTCCCAGGTGAAGTTGAATGGCGCCGCACAAATCGCGGGCGTAGCTAATTCCTGGGGAGCACTCCCGTCTCGGGTGTGACTCTTCGGCCTCTCGCCGAAGAATCTTTAGCTAAAGCCGGTAGCTTGCGGAACGATCTTGCTTTCGCAAGAAGGTCGCACGCTAGAGTGGACGTTCGGCAGAAAAAGAGGTGTTCGGCGAGACGCTCCGGCAACTGGCGGACGGGACGCGTACGCGCCCAGGAATTATTGCAAATGTCACCATTCGACCTCAGCCTGGGTATCCCTCAGGCTGTTGGCTTGGGCTCGCAGCGAAGCCGCGCCAATCGGCGCGACGGCGCCGGTCGCTAGGAGAGGAGCTCGTTGGGGACCTTGCCGCCGTTCTCCGAAATCTTGCGAATCACCTCTTTGTGAAGCCAGACGTTCATCTTAGCGCTGTCGCTGGTGTCGCCGGTGTAGTTGAGTTCTTTGGCAAGCTCTTTGCGCTCGGCGAGGCTGCTGTCCATCCCAACGAGCTTCATGAGGTCGACGATCGATTTGCGCCAGTCGAGCTTTTCAGAATTTTTCGCGGCGAGGTCATCGAGAATCGCGGTCACGTCGACAGTTGCGGCCGGTGGGGCTGAGCCGGAAGAGGCTGGCGCGGGCGCACCTGCCTGAGCCACTCGAGGCGTGGCTGCGGCGGCGGTCTGTTGACCAAAAACTTTTGAAAGGAGATTTGAGAAGAGGCCCATAGAGAGTGTGAGGTTGAGATTGATTTATGTAGTCGGAAACAAGCTGCCAGGAGTCGCGGGGTTTTCCTCCTCAAGTTCCCCTGCGGAAGAGGCGGTAGAGAACCAGGAGGATAATGGCTCCAAGAGTGGCGATAATGACGCCCCCCAAGTCGAATGACTCGACCCTTCCAAGTCCTATAAAGCTACCGAGGAAACCGCCAAGAATGGCACCCACGATTCCGATGAGGATAGTTACGATGAAACCGCCGGGGTCCTTACCGGGAACCAGGAATTTGGCAAGGGCGCCGGCAATCAATCCGAGAAAGATCCAGGAGATAATTCCCATATAGCGCGCATCATATCGTCGGACGGAATAAGATTTCAAGCATAAAAAGACCGGACGAGGTCGAACATCAATTCTTAGGGTGGCCCTGCAGGGAGGTCGCGGTTAAGCGAGAGAATGGCGACTCCACCTGCGCTAATTTGAGGCTTAGTATCAGTTTCTTGCTCGCAGAAAACAATCGAGCGAAAGCTTAGAAGACGGTCGGCTCGCCCTCATTGAGGAGTCGGATCTTATCGAGGAGTTGAAGTTCGAGGGCTTTTTCGAGCAGGCGGCGTGGCGGTTCATGCAACGGTTCGTAGCTAAGGCGGAAAGTGCCAAAATGCATCGGGATCATCGTCTTCGCGCGCAACTCACGAAACGCCTGCAAGGCCTGCTCGGGATTCATGTGCACATCCCTTTTCGTGGGCGCTTCATAGGCACCGATCGGCAGCAGAGCGAGCTCGATGTTGGCGCGCTTTCCGATCTCTTTGAATCCATCAAAATAAGCGGTGTCTCCACAGTGAAAAATCGTCCTTCCCGCGTACTCGATGAGAAAGCCTCCGAATCCTCTGTGGCTATCGTGGAGAATTCGCGCTCCCCAGTGGCGCGCCGGAGTGAGGGTTACCTTTAATGTTCCATGTTCAAAACTTTGCCAATGGCGCAACTCGTGGACGCGATTAAATCCGAGCCCGTGGACGAGGCTACCAACATGCTCCGGAACGGCGATTGGCTGGTCGCTCGCGACCGCGCGCAGCGTGCGGCGGTCGAGATGATCGAAATGGGCATGAGTGACCAGAACCAGGTCGATCGCGGGAAGATCGCGAAGTTCGATTCCGGGATGCTTGATCCGCTTGATGACCTTCAACCACTTCGCCCAATTTGGGTCTATAAGGACACTGTGCTCGGGAGTTTGAATGAGGAAGGAGGCGTGCCCAATCCAGGTCACGCAAATCTTTCCCGCCGGGAGCTCGGGAAAGACCGGCTTGATGCGGCGACCGTGTCGTTTGGTGAAGAGAGAAGGGATGACCACCTCGGAAAGAAAGTTCCGCCTGTGCCATCCTTCGCCTAGCCGCATGTCCACATGATTTTGCGGCTTTGCGCGCTTTCCTGTTCTCAACAATCGGCGCACCATAGGCTCCCCACGAGTCTGAAGTGATTTCGAACGAAAAGCAAATGCTGCGCGCAAAAATGAAGGAGGCGGTCCGCAGCTTCCCTGAAAAATCGTTTGCCTCGAAGCAACTGCGCCAGCACCTTCACAGTTTCTCTCTGTGGAAGGCGGCCAAGGTGGTCTTCGGTTTTAACTCGCTTCCGGGGGAGCCCGATTGGATGGGAGGCGACTTACCTCCCAAGAAGATCTTCGCATACCCGCGAGCGGGCGACGACGGAATGCTAGAGTTCCTGTTGGCGTCCGAATTTCAGGTGGGAGCTCTTGGAATTCATGAACCGACAGGCTCAACGATGGCGCCATCGCCGGACCTTGTCCTCGTGCCGGGTCTAGCCTTCGACATCACCGGAGCGCGGCTTGGCAGAGGCAAAGGATTTTACGATCGATGGCTGGCAGCCAACCCGACGGTGCACGCAGTCGGGATCTGCTTCAAATGTCAGATTGTGGAAAGTCTTCCTTGCGAAGCGCACGACGCGCGGGTGAGCGCGATCGTGAGCGAAGAGGGAGTCCTTGTGCTTTGAGACGATGGTATTCGGTCGCATCTGGTCGCAGAAGGAGGTGAGCATTTTCATTGCCGATCTTAGCATCGGCGACCGCGCGACGCAGGAGGATCAGAGAGGCCATCGCGTCGGAAAGGGCGTCATGCCAGCGGAAGGCGGGAAGAGCTTGGCGAAGATCGCCCTCCAAGCCGAGGTCGCGGACGAGGTCACCAAGCGCAAAGGAGTTCTTTTCCGGCCAGACTGCTCGAGAAACTTTGAGAGTATCTACCCATGGTCCAAAGCCGTGAAAGGGGAACGCGCGCAGGAACCGTCGCTCGGTAGCCGAGCCATGGGCGACGAGCCAGCGATTGCGCAGGAGGTCGTGGACCTTGGGCCAGAGCTCGGGCAAGCGCGGCGCGCCAGCAAGATCTTTTTGGCAAATGCCGTGAACCTTTTGTGCTGCCCAGGTGATCGGCTGCTCCGTGAAAAGAAAGCTACCGAAATTTTCGGAGATCTCGAGGTGATGCATCAGCGCAATGCCAATTTGCACGGGAACTTCGGTGCTTCCCCGGCGAATGCCGGCGCTCTCAAAATCGATGGCTGCGAACGAAGTCTCGGCGACGGTCATGCGGTCCGGTCTACCGCGGCGCGGCGAAGCTTGGCGGCGGCATACTCGGCGACTTTGAAATCACCTTAGACTCGGAAGCCGGAGAGCAGTTCCCTGGTCGTCTGCCAATCCATGCAAGCGTCGGTGATTGAAACGCCATACTTCAGTGCCACCGGATCATTGCCCAGCGATTGGCCGCCAAAATTCAGATGACTCTCGAGCATGGCGCCGATGATTTCGCGGCGCCCTGAAGCGCGCTGGTCGATGATGCTTTGCCAAACGTGCGGCTGGCGGTGGGGATCTTTGCCGGAGTTTGCGTGGCTGCAATCAACCATCAACATCGGCCGCAGACCGCTCTTTCTGAGCGCATCACAGACTGCCGCCACCTGGTAGGGTTCGTAGTTGGTGCCTTCACGTCCTCCGCGAAGCACGACATGGCTATCGGGATTGCCAGTCGTTTTGATGATGCTGGTAGCGCCGTCCTGGTCGATGCCGAGGAAACTATGCGGAGTTCGCGAGCTCTTCATCGCGTCGATGGCGGTTTGGACACTGCCATCGGTGCCGTTCTTGAATCCGATGGGCATGGAGAGTCCACTCGCCATCTCGCGATGAGTTTGCGATTCAGTGGTGCGCGCGCCGATTGCCGCCCAGCTGATGAGCTCAGCAATGTATTGTGGGACGATCGGATCGAGAAATTCGGTTCCCGCCGGCAACCCGATATCGGCGATATCCAGCAAAATCCTCCTCGCGAGCGTCAGGCCATAGGCCATGTCGCACGAATCATTCATGAACGGGTCGTTGATCAGGCCCTTCCAGCCGACCGTGGTGCGCGGTTTCTCAAAGTAAACGCGCATGATGACAAAGATTCGATCGGCGACCTCGCGGCTCAAAGCCGCCAACTTTTCGGCGAACTCGAACGCCGCGGCGGAGTCGTGAATCGAACATGGTCCGACGACGACCAGCAGCCGGTCGTCTTCGCCACGAATAATTGCCCGCGCCTGTTCGCGGCCGCGCAGCACAGTTTCCATCTGCGAACGGCTGACCGGAAATTGTTCCTTGATCTGCGCAGGAGTAATGAGCCGGGTAACTCCGCGCACCCGGAGATCCTCCAGCGGTAGCGTGGAAATCGAAGCCGGTTGCGCCTCGGTTGCTTCTTGGGTCATAGAGGTAAACGGGAAATTATCCCAAAAACCAGCCTCCTTGCAACACGGCGTTGAAAAGATAGATCGTGAGCGATAGGCTGATCGGATGTCAGTAGTCGCTCCGCCTCGAGCCGGACGCACCCAGCGCCGGGTTGAAGGCCTCTTTCTTTTCGCCGCCCGAGCCAGGGCGGCGGGCCGCAGGATGGTGCGTCGTCTCATGCGTAAGCCGCGCACGGTCGCTGAAAGTCCCAATCTGCTCCCGACGCTCATCAAGGTGTTTGCGGCGTTTGCCCGAGTCGAGGGCGAGCTGCTCGAAGAAGAGATCGATTCCAGCCTTGGATTCCTCCGCTACGATTATCCGGACACCGTCTATTCTGAGCTGCGCAAGCTCTTCCGAGAGGCCCTGCACGAACAGCAGGATCTCAACGCGATTGCCCAGCAGCTCTCCGCAAATCTCGATGACGAGCGTAAGATCCTTCTGGGAGTGCAGCTCTATGACCTGATCTCCAAGGCAGGACTTAAGCAAGAACAAGTAATTGCTTATTACTCGTTTATGTCTCAGCTGGGGATGGCCGCCCAAGCCATTGACATTGTCTATCAGCTCAACGCCAACGACCAAAACGATGTTGGCATTTATCATCAAGGCACCTCCCCTCTCGAAGTGGTCAGTTTCGGGCCTCAAGAGCAGTGCGACGTCTTGCTGCCCGGGTTGAGCGGAAACGAACGGATCCTCGCATATCGCTATAAGGATCTGGTTATCTTGAAAAATCTCAGCGGGCGCAACCTGATCGTGCAGGGTCGAGTCCTGAAGCACGGCGATTTCTGTCGGATCTTCGCAGGGCAGCGCATTCTCATTGATGATCAGGTGCTCACCCACCAGGATCTGGTCTTCTATTTCAACGCCAGGAAGAACGTCTCGCTCCCGCAAATCTTCGTCACTGTGAATGAAGATGACGAGGTGCGGCTCGAAAAGAACCGCTCGCGCGATTCGTGCCTGGAGGTGACCTTCGGGCTGCGCGTCCACGTGGCAGCATTGAAAGATGTCGATGCCGTGCTCAAGGGTGTGCGCCTGCGCGAGGGAACGAGCGTGGAAGCCACGCTCGAGGATAATATCGTCTTTCACAATGACAGCGAGCTGGACCTGGGTGACCTGCGCCGTCGCGCCCGCCAGTTTGGCGGCCGCTTTCAGCTGAAGACTTCGAAGAGCGAGTATCTTGTTTCCAACAATCCGGGTTTGCTCGAGGAGGATGATATCCTGCTGTCACCGGGAACCGGCGGCGACGTCCTTTTGAAGATCTACTGCGACTATGACCGCAAAGAGGGTCGTGTCGAGGTTCTGCAAACCGATCGGCCGATTCTTGTTCGCGGCGTGCCCGTGCGGAACTTCGCACCGCTCTCTGACGGCGACACCATTCGCATCGACACCGGGCAAGTGCTCCGCTGCAACTTTACCGAGCGCCTGCTGGAGGAAGAACGCAATATCATTCGATCGCTCGAAGTCCGCGATCTGGTATGCCGCTTCCGCAATGGCCAGGTCGCGATTGATGGCATCTCGTTCTCTGTGCAGCGCGGCGAGATGGTTTGTGTGATGGGTGCCAGCGGAAGCGGAAAGAGCACACTCATGCGCGCGCTTTCCGGTCAGTTCCAACCCGCTCAGGGAGATGTGGTTTTTAACGGGCGCTCCCTCTACGCGAATCGAGAGTCCCTCCGTAAGTACGTGACTTACATTCCGCAGCACGACGCCTTCGATGAGCATCTCACCATCGAAGAAAACCTCGATTTTGCGGCCGCGCTACGTGCGCCCCACCTCTCCGGGCGCGAGCGATTGCGTCGCATCGACGGCAAGCTGGCGGAGCTCGGGCTCAACGAACGGCGCGGCTTTGTGGTCGGAGCAGCGCACAAGAAGACACTTTCCGGCGGTGAGCGCAAGCGGCTGAATATCGGCTTGGACATGGTCAGCTCGGCGGACGTTTACCTCTTTGACGAGCCGACGAGTGGACTCTCGTCCAAGGACTCCGAGCATG
This sequence comes from Terrimicrobiaceae bacterium, assembly GCA_035539295.1. GTDB lineage: Bacteria > Verrucomicrobiota > Verrucomicrobiia > Chthoniobacterales > Terrimicrobiaceae > DASTFP01. The sequence continues at coordinate 11,416 of DATLIT010000152.1, forward strand.
TCATTGAGATCATCCGCGGCATGTCTCACAACAAAATCGTGGTGGTCACGATTCACCAGCCAACTTCGAAGATCTTCCAGATGTTCCAGAAGGCGGTGCTTCTTGACCGCGGTGGCAAGTTGGTTTTCTTCGGAACTCCGCAGGAAATGCTGAAGTATTTCGCGACCGCCGAGCACCAGCAACATTATGGTGCGGAGTTCGGTTCCTGCGAAGCCTGCGGCACCACCCGCCCGGAGTTCATCTTCGACGTGCTTGAGACCCCGCTCCGCGATCTTTCCGGCGACATCATTCTCGAGGAGAACAATCGTGGGCAGCTCGTGCCCGCCCGTCGCTATTCACCGGATTATTGGCGGGATAAATATGAGGCCTTCCGGCTGATGAAGGACGTGCAGGCGCCGACCACACCGCGCGAGACGGCGCCGCCGCTACCCTCGGGAGCCAAGCGCCGCGAACCGATGCGGTGGCGGGAAGAGTGGAAGCAATTTGCCGTCCTCTTCAAGCGCGCTTTTTTCAGCAAGATGCGCAACAATGCCAACTTGCTCATCACGCTGCTGGCCGCACCGGTGCTCGCTTTGCTGATCGGCTTTGTTCTGCGGCATTCGGAAAGTCTCCACTACGACTTTGCTTCGGCTTTCCACATCCCGGTGTATCTCTTCCTCTCGCTGGTCGTGGCGATGTTCCTCGGGTTGACCAACAGCGTGGACGACATAACCCGGGACCGGCCGGTCTTGTTGCGAGAACGTAATCTCAACGTTCGGCTGAGTTATTATGTGCTGGCGAAGGGGGTCACCCTGGCGGCGTTTGCGGTCATTCAATGCATTCTCTTCACCCTGGTGGGCAACGCGCTTCTTTCGGTGCGAGGCGTATTTTGGATTGTCTTCGTGGCGATGTTTCTCACCACGATGAGCGGGGTAGCGATCGGACTGGTCATCTCTGCTTTGGTCAATGAAAGCAAGACGGCGGTCCTGGCGATTCCAGTAGTCTTGATCCCGCAGATTATTTTGGCGGGTGCGCTGATCAAGTATGAGGACATGAATCGCGACCTCGACTTCATCTATTCCATTCGCCAATGGGCGGCGCGCCATCCAACAAGTGCGATGGAACCTCGCAGCGACTTGACGGTCCCGTTCATCTGTTCGCTGATGCCAATGCGCTGGTCGTATGAGGCACTGGTCTACGCGCAAGCGAAGATGAATCCACTCACTCGGCGCCAGGAAAATATCCAGAGGCAGATCGACGAGCTTGCGGCCCTGCCTAATCCTTCCCCTGCCCAGGAGGAGCGGTTGGAGGACTTGAAGGATTTGTTGGCGATCCTCTCCGGACTGCACGCGGAAGCCGTCTCCGCATTGAAGAAGAAACTTGCCGAGATCGATGCCGTCGTCAAGGGGGGGCCGTTCGACCGGAAGAAGTTTCGAACCGGCGAACGCGGGATTACCGCCGAACAGCTCTATGTGAATCAGAAAGTCACCGACCTGATCTCCAAGGCGGAAATGGAGCAGAGTGACTATCGCAACGATTCGGCTGGAAGAGGTGCTCTCAATGTCTTCTTCGGGCCCGTGAAGGA
>DATLIT010000153.1:0-2998 GCA_035539295.1 Terrimicrobiaceae bacterium
GGTTGGAGGCGCTCTCTCCTTTCTTGGCCATCTCTTTGATATTTGCTACAACCGAGGCAACGATTGGATTTGCCGCTCCCTCGCCAGCTTCGATGATCGCCTGCGAGGGCGCGAACCCCTCCTTCAGAACGCCAATGGGACCTGTGCGAAGATCAGACAGCGTTATCAGCAAACCCGCCAGCAATGGCGATGACCTGACAAGCGCCCAATCTTCGGGAGAAAAGCTCCCCGAAATGTTTGCGTTACTCATCAATGCGTCACAGGTTAAAAAATAAAAAATTAAAAGCCGGCAACAAGGGTTTTCTCGCCTGGCCACCTCGCACATCGCTTCATCGGCACTAATTTTTGGACATGTTTTCACAGATCGATCCACCCGAGTTAGTGCAACGGCTGAAGACTTCCGCTGCGCCCGTGCTCATCGACGTGCGCCCCGAGGAAGACTATCTCGCGGCGCACTTGCCAGAGGCGAAGAACAATTGCGTCTATGAGGTGAGCTTCTCCGAGCGCATGAGTGATGTTGCCCCGCGGAAGGAGGTTGCTGTCTGCGTCTATGGCGCGGGTGCCGATAGCTACGAAGCGCGGATGGCAGCAGAAAAGCTGGTCCGCGCCGGCTACGGGGAGGTCTTGGAAATGCGCGCGGGCATTGAGGCGTGGAAATCGGCTGGCTTGGAGGTGAAAACTGAAGGTGCCTCTAAAGCCGAGAACCCTGAGCCACTCGATGGCTGGCACGAAATTGATCTAACGGAGAGCAAGGTGGAATGGGTTGGCCGCAATCTCCTCAACAAGCACTATGGCGAGATCGGCATCAAAACTGGAAAGCTCCATTTTGTTCGGGGCGAGCTCGGGAGCGGCGAATTTACTTTGGACATGCGCGTAATCGTTTGTCACGACCTTGCAGGCGATCCGCTCCACGACTTTCTCATTACACACCTCTGGAGTGATGATTTTTTCGATGTCGAGCTTTATCCCGAGGCCAGATTCGCCATCACTTCGACCGAGTCGATGCCCCAGGCGACCCCGGGCGCGCCAAACCTGAATGTGCACGGAGAGCTGACGCTCAAAGATGTTACGCGACCAATGAAATTCCTCGCGGTCGTTGGAGTGACTCCCGAAGGGAAGTTGGCCGCACAAGCGTCGCTGGCGATTGATCGAACACTCTGGGAGGTGCTCTACGGTTCTGGGAAATACTTTCGCAATCTTGGAGGGCACCTCGTCAATGACCTGATTGAACTTCAGCTTCGGATTGTCACTCGATAGGAGTATTGGCCAGGCTAAAAGCATTGGAGTTAGTCCCTTGACCGTGGCATTCGTTGGCCTATCTGTTCTTAACCCGCCAAAGTGGAACGCGGCTCGGGGCCTCACTCTTTAGAATCGTTCGTGTCCTTGATGAAATTCGTTGTCGACCGCGGCGAGTCCCGCGGCCAAGCTGAGAGGTGCGAGGCTCGAATCTTGCCAGGTGCGCAGACTCGGGACCGGGAGCTTCCTCGAAGTACAAGTGAACACCAATCAATATGAGCGCTATCGAAACACAATTACCGAAGTCGATGCCCGCGGTCGTCGCGCACGGCCCGTCGGATTACCGTCTTCAAGAATTGCCCGTCCCGAAACCTGGTCCGGGCGAAGTTGTCATCAGGGTCAAGAGCGCAGGCATCTGCGCGAGTGATATCAAGTGCTACACCGGAGCTCCGATGTTTTGGGGCGACGAGCACAGAGCGGGATATTGCCAGCCACCCGTGACACCCGGACATGAGTTCGTCGGCGAGGTTGTTGCTCTGGGCGAAGGAGCCGGCGAGCTTTGCAAGCTGCAAATCGGTGACCACGCGATTAGCGAGCAAATTGTCCCGTGCAACCAATGCCGCTACTGCAAGCGGGGACAATATTGGATGTGCGCAGTGCACGACATCTATGGATTTCGTCAGCGGACGTTCGGATCCTGGGCCGAATACATGCTCTTCCCCTCGGGTGCTTTGAATTACAAGGTCCCGAAGTCGATTCCGCTCCACCACGCCGTCTTTATTGAACCGCTCGCCTGTTCCATTCACGCGGTCGAGCGTGGAGAGATCCAATATCAAGACACCGTTGTCATCGCGGGATGCGGGCCATTGGGCCTCGGGATGGTGGCTGCAGCCAAGATGAAGGGGGCCGCCTCTATCATTGCCCTTGACCTGAGCGATGACCGTATCGAAGTGGCCAAGCGCTGTGGCGCCGACGTCGGCGTCAATCCGCGAACTGAAGACGCTGTCCAGAAAGTTCGCGACCTAACGGACGGATACGGGTGCGACGTTTACATCGAAGCGACCGGCCATCCGGCAGCGGTCGAGCAAGGCTTAGACATGATCCGCAAGCTCGGCACGTTCGTTGAGTTCAGCGTCATGCGCGAGAAGGTAACCGCAGACTGGACGATCATCGGCGATAGCAAGGAACTCAACGTCCACGGGTCACATCTGGGGCCGTACTGCTATCCTGTGGCCATCCGTATGATCGAGCAGGGCCTTCTGCCGATGGACGAAATTGTGACTCATCGCCTGCCGCTTACCGATTATCAGAAGGGCATCGATATGGTCGTGAGTGGATTGACATCTGTAAAAGTAACTCTCGAGCCATAAACAAAATCGGAGAGGCGGCTGCTTGCGCATTGATGGTTGAACTTCCATCAGCGGCTCATGCTAACCGTGGCTTCGAAGGAAATAGCAGCCACCTAGGAACACGCCAAGCGCCAAAACCTCAGGATGCCGCCAGTATGATTACAGGCGCCAACCTGATCGTGAATGGCGGCTAAACGATTCACTGATCGCTAAGTCATCGGCCATGCGGCAAACTGTCTGAGGTTTGTTTCGCGTGGGGGAGATCAAATAAGCTTGGAGAATACCTGTGTGACGACGATGCCCTCGTCGTCGATGGCGCTTTCTCGGGGGGGAGGCGCCTAGGCAACAGAACCAGATTTTCCTGAAACGTTAGATGAGGGGAGACTAAATTCTCCAGCTCATTTGTGCTGGAA
>DATLIT010000154.1:0-4792 GCA_035539295.1 Terrimicrobiaceae bacterium
TAGTTAGCGTAAGAATAGCGTTTGGTCGTTTTCTTGACTTGGCTCGTGCCTCGAGTCGAGCCTTTCGGCATGGCTGCTTTCTTGTCTTCACTCCCGGCGACTGCGACTTTCGTGTCTTCGCTCCCACCGACTGCAGAGGAATTAGAAACCGCCGAAAGCCGGCCCGCTGCCTTCCCGGTCGACGGGTCGTCTTGACCGGGGACTCCTCCGTCCCAGATGCTGGCAGCGTGCAACCAGTTTTTCGAACCGATTATGGCTGGATCTGCCGCCACTGGTTCGGCAAAGGACAAGAGGGGAGCCAAGGCCAATGAACGGAAAGGTTCATCCCAACCGCCTAGATAGGACCAGTCCGAAGGTTCTGTGGCAGGCTCATGGTCCGAATCGGCAGGATCCTCTGCGCGCACGACATCGCTCGTTTCCATCGCAGGTGCGGACCATGAGAGAAGGTCGCTGTTCCAATAGTAGCCAAGGGCGAGCGCAAGGCCCATCGCGGAGACCCCGAAGATAGCTGCGCGACGCAGCCACGGTGCTCCGTTCGACCATTGACGACCGATCCCTAGAGGCAGCGTGATTCTGGCAGTGAGAGCTTCCCGCCGTTCCACGTCGGCAAGGCATTGCTCGATTTCGCGTTGCAACTCCACGATTTCACGTTGCAACTCCATCGCGCTGGTCGGGCGTTGCGAAGGTTGTTTCCGCAGCATCCGCCTGAGCAGGTCACGAATTCGTCGGGGAAAGGGTTCGAGCATTTCCCAAGCGGGTTCGCCGCCAGGCCGCTGCGCCAGAGCGCTGCTGACGGAGTTGGGAGATGACGCTTCACCTCTGAGCAAGTTCCAGACTCTGCAAGCCCACGGTGTCTCGTTACGAGGGTGCTGCGCTAAATCGCCGGTCAGTGAGCCGGCAAATGGTGCTTCGCCTGTGAGCAGATAGCAGAGCGTGCAGCCGAGAGAGTAGATATCCGACCTTGCGTCCGTGTTGCCCTCCTTGATTTCCTCCGGACTCCCGGACGGCGCGGGGTCGGGAGATCCCATCAGCGTTGTGACGTCAGAGTCGCGGGGGAGGAGCATCGAACGAGCGAGACCAAAATCAATGAGCTTCACGAACGGCCAATCCCGTTCTTCCGAATCGGCCACGATCATGATGTTCGCGGGTTTGATGTCACGGTGCACAAGCTGCTGCCTCGCCGCGGCCGCGAGAGCCTTGGAAACCTGCCAGGCAACGTGCAACGCCGGGCGAAGTGGCATCGGGCCATAGCGCCTCACATAGGACTCTATAGTCTGACCTTCGATAAACTCCGTTGCATAGAAGAACTGCTCCTCGTCCCTCCCGAGGTGATAAATCGACGCAATGTTACTATGGCGCAGACCGGCGGCGGCGCGAGCTTCCCGCAAGAAGCGATCTCGATTCCCTTCGTCAGCGACGAGATCCGAGTTGACGACCTTCAAAGCAACCGGACGCTGCAGATCCGTGTCCAGCGCCTTGTAGGTAACGCCCATTGCGCTGCGTCCTAGTTCCCAAAGAGATCCGTTATCGCGCTGCAGCACGCCGTAATGTCCGAATGTAACCTTGTCACCCATATTTCTGTGCTCCTGCAATTCGTAGTTACTTGGAGAAACTTGAACCTTGGCGTTTATCAGCTGATCGGGGCCCGAGTCAATTCTCGTGAGATCTTTTTATCCGACAGCCGTCATCTGCCCCGATGCGGCATAGGAATTGGGAAAGGAGGATCTTCAGGCGCCTACGGCGTCGGGCGGTTGGCACAACCGCTCCACAAAAAACTGGCGCAATCGTGCGCTTCTATCAACCATTAACAATCAACTATCAACCTATCCTGACATTGACTTGCTTGCGAGCGCGTGTTGTTAGCGTCTGGTTCGAAATCCGTGAATGGAAATTCTGTTTGGTTCTTCCAGCCGATCCTGAACCTTTTCGGCCGGCAGATTTCGCCTGCGGGTATCACAGCCTTCGCTGTCTGCCTGGTGGCGGGCCTGGTTTTTTCCTCGTTGCTGCAAAGCGGCCTCATGCGCCGACAGCTCAGTCGCCTCGGCCTGGACAAAGGTCTTGTTGCCATCCTGACAGCCAGCATCAGCCTCGTCTCATTCCTCGTCTTCCTCGTCCTTGGGTTGAATCTCGGCGGCTTGGCCATCGCCTGGGACGCGAAAGTTCCTGCGATCGGCCTCAGCCTTGTTCAGATTTTCCAGCTCGTCGCACTGGTCGCGATCGTCTTCTGGTTCGCCTCGGCAGCGAAGCGATTTCTTTTCAACCGGTTCCTGAGCAAGAGCGGCCTGGATCGTTCGCTGCAATACACGATTGCGCAGATTTGTGGTTATCTGATTTTGACCATCGGCATCGTTGTCGCGCTGCAAAGCGCAGGCTTGAATCTTTCGGCCCTGGCAGTCTTTGCCGGCGCGGTCGGGGTTGGCATCGGGTTCGGACTGCAAAACATTGCCCGTAATTTCATCAGCGGGCTGGTTGTGCTCGCGGAACGCCCGATTAAAATCGGCGACCGTGTCGAAGTCGGCACGGTGACCGGCCAGGTGAAAGACATCCGTGCTCGCAGCACCACCATCCTGACCAACGACAACATTACGATCATCGTCCCGAATTCCGATTTTATCGAAAAGCCGGTGATCAATTGGAGCCATGGTGACCCGCGGGTACGTTTTCGCATTCGGGTCGGCATCTCGGTCGATAGTGATGTCCCCAAAGCGTGCAAGATCCTGACCGAAATTGCCCGGGCGCACCCCGCCGCGCTCAAGGATCCGGAGCCGTGGGTCGTCTTCGACAAGTTTGGCGACTCTAGCTTCGAGCTGGAGTTGGTCGTCTGGAGTCTGGAGATGAGCTATCGCCCGCGCGCCTTTCGAAGTGATCTGAACTTCGAAATCGAACGCCGTTTTCGCGAGGAAGGAATCGCCTGGCCGAGGTCGCGGCGCGACGTTCGCCTGAGCGTTCCCCAGTCACTTCGAATCGACCGCAGGGAGGATGGCCAGGAAGAAGCACCGGACGAGCGCAAGGAGATGTGAAGGCTAACCACGAAGGACACAGAGGGCCCAAGTGGGCACAGTTGGAATTCCGGTTGTGAGGTCAAAGGTGGCGAAGGCCGATGTCCCCATCGTCGCAAAGGTTCTCGACGGTGAGGACACCGGCGCTACAACACACTCTTCCCGACACAGCAATCAACCATCATCTCTGCTCTTTTAGAGCGAGCTAAGCAGCCAATAATCTGGTAATGGACGATTCTTCGGTATGAAAATGATCACGTTCGCCTTTGTTGCGGCTGTCGGAATCGCCTGCTCGGCTTTCGCGACAGATGAAAACGCGGAGCTCCATCTTGAAGGAGTCATTCAGCAACTGCCCGCTGGGCGACTTTTGGGGATCTGGATGGTCTCTCAGAAAGCGATCATCGTCACCGAAGGTACCAAGATCGAGGAGGAGGACGGACCGATCAGAGTTGGCGCCAAAGTTGACGTCAAAGGATTCCCTCAACCCGACGGGAGCATCATGGCCACAAACATCGAAACGGATGAGTAAGGAGGCGGAGACGGCCACGCAAGCGGCGCATGGCCGCAGTTGATGGTCCGACGGTAGCCGGATCCGGCTGCCGCCGGGTTGAGAGGACTTAGTTGAGAGTTGACAGTTGAGAGAAGAGGCGATGTTCCCCATTGCCGAAGTCCTCGACGGTGAGGATATCCTCGCTACAACATACGGCTATTTAGTCACCGTTATCTATCAAGGCTGCGCAGGTGCACAGCCCATCAACTCTCAATTTTATCGGCAGCAGCCTACTTCCGCTTCTTCGTACTGATCGGGGTAGAGGGTTTCGTTGCCCGCCTTTGCGCCGAGTCCAGTGGAACGGCCCTTGGGTTCCTCCCACTCCTCCTGCCGGCCGAGCGCGGTGAGATCGAGAAAGTAGTAAGATCCACCGACTGCCTCCCCACCGCGACCATAGCTGGAGTAGGTATGGAAGACCTCGTCCCCCTCGCGGAAGAAGCAGCTTAATCCCGGCAAGTCGAAGGGCTGTTCACCTTCGAAGTAATACGCTGTTTCGGCTCGTTCATGCTCAGCCTTGGTGCGATAGTTGTACTCCAGCGGGGCGACTGATTCGTCCATTGTGACGCCAAAGTCATAATTAAAATCGCTGCCGAAGGACGAATACCAGGGTACCTTCCATCCCATCCGCTTTTTAAAGGCGTCGAGCTTGGCAAAGGGAGCTCGGGAGACAAGCGCAAGCGTGGTAGTGCGCTCGTGGAGATGCGCGAGATCACCTCTGGCGATCTCATCCGCCCAGGCGGAGCAGCTCGGGCAACCCTTGTCCCGCGGCTTGCCTGCATCCCACAACCACATGAAGTGATAGATGATGAGCTGGAGCCGGTCCTCAAAGAGATCAGGCAAGCGCACCTTTCCCTCAGGTCCCTCAAAGACGTAGTCCTTCTCGATCTTCACCATCGGCAGCCGGCGACGTTCAGCGTTCAACGCGTCCCGCGCGTGGGTGAGTTCCTTCTCCTTGGCCAGGAGTTTCAAACGTGCTGCAAGCCATTCGGCTCGCGTGGCGACTTCAGGTAGTTCAAGCGTAGCAGTGTTCATGAGTGCAGTTCCTTCAATAAATCGACGAACGACGACGCTGAAAATCGACACACGAGTTCAATCCTCACCACAGAGAGCGCAGAGGACACAGAGGGCGGATGTAAAGGAGGTTCGACGTGTGTTGTAGAGGCGGTTGTGCCACCGCCTTAGAGCGAAAAGGTTTCCAGAAGATTTTACTCTCGAAATCAGACGCAATTGGCCTCCATAGGAT
>DATLIT010000155.1:0-3254 GCA_035539295.1 Terrimicrobiaceae bacterium
CAAGCTGGTGCGTTGTGATCCACTTCGCGCCATCTGACGCCGAAGCGGAAATGCGCACATGGTTGGAAGGGCTTTCGCGTCGAACGATTGAGTTCATCCCTCAGCCTGGCGGCGACTTAGGCGTTCGGCTGATCTCGGCGATGGATTACGGATTCGCATCGGGTGCGGATCTGGTCTTTTTTCTTGGCGGAGACTGCCCGGGGACAACCTGCGGCTACCTCAAGGAAGCGGAAGCAGCTCTCGCCAAGACCGACATGGTCATTGCGGGAGCGCTCGACGGAGGCTACGTCCTCCTCGGCTTGAGGAAACCGACGGCCGCGGTTTTCGAAGCAATTCCGTGGAGTTCGGACTCCGTCTTTTCGGCGACGCTTGGCCGGGCGCGCGCAGCCGGGCTCACCTATGAGTGTCTCTCTTCGCTCGAGGATGTTGACGATCTTGAGAGCTACGAACGTCAGCGCGCGACGATTCAAGACCTCGTGAGGGCATCATCTGTGTTGTAGCGGCGGAGTTCCCGTGCGGGGCGCGCAGTCGTCCCTACCGCCGAAGCTCGCCCACGACGAGGACATCGTCGCTACATTGGCGTCCCTGAGCGTGGGACCCCGTGATGCCAGTTCATAGTGCTTGCGGGAGTGGCACCGTGAATCGATGCCCTTGTTGTATTAGCTGGCATTTTCGAAAGCGCTGCAAGAGAGGCTAGAGTGTGAGATGAGACAGCTCGAATTCTTCAAAAACGAAAGCGCTCTTCCTGACGGCCTGATCTATTCCGCCGAGTTCATCTCGCGCGATGAAGAAGGACAGCTCGTTGCCGCCATTAGCAATCTTCAGCTCGACGAGGTCAAGATGCACGGTGTTGTTGCCAAGCGACGCGCCATGCACTTCGGAAGGCGTTATGAATATGAGAGCGGCAGGGTTGGCGTCGCGCCTCCGATTCCCGAATTTGTGTTCCCGCTACGCGAGCGAATTGCTGGTTTCACCAAGTGCAGTCCTGCAGAGCTCGCTGAGGTCCTCATAACCGAATATCCGGCCGGGGCGGGGATAGGTTGGCATCGCGATGCGCCTGCTTTTGACTTCATCGTGGGCATCTCACTCCTCAGCGAGTGCACGATGAAGTTCCGTCCCTGGCCACCCACGAAAGCTCCTCAGCCTCAGAAGCCGGTGTCTTTGGTGCTCGAACCGCGTTCGTTGTATGTTCTTCGTGGCCCTGTGCGGACCGACTGGCAACACCATATCCCGCCGACGAAGCGCCTGAGATATTCGATTACCTTCCGGACCTTGCGTGGCGCACGAGATTGAGGGTGCTCGGGTAATCTTGTTGATGACAGGGCCGGCCAGGAACAAACGTTCAGCGCGCGGAACACTCGGCGCGCGATCATTCAGCGATAAGAGAGTCGCACGCCCGTCCACAGCCGAAATAGAGCCCATGTCATCACTGGTATCTTCGATTGGCGATGAGTGATTCGCCGCGACAGCCGGCGAATCGAGACGCCTGGTGGACGCGGGATCACGTGCTTGTCATTGTGCTCTTTGTCGCGACTGGGATCCTGGTGGTGCTCTGCTGGAAGCTCGTCCAACCCTTCGTTACCCCGCTCGCCTGGGCCCTTGCGCTCGCCGTCGTCGCGCATCCCTTGCACGGTTGGCTCGCCCGGCGGATAAAAAAACCTGGACTCGCTGCTGGCATTGCCGTGTTCGCCATCGCGCTTGTCCTGACCGGCCTCGTTATTTTTGTCGGTCAAACCCTGGTAAGCTCGATTGGCAGCGGCACGCAGACGTTTCAGTCGTTCTTTCAAGGCGGCCAATGGCGCGAACAATTGGCACGAATTCCCTGGTTAGGATCTCTCCTCGCCGCGCTCGAGCAGCAGGTCAACCTCGGCGGTCAACTTCAGAGCATGGCAGGCGAGGTCGGTAAACGCGCCTCGGAATTCGCCGCCGGCTCTGTTTGGGTGTTGGTTCAGGTCGTCTTGACCTTTTTCGTCCTCTTCTATCTTTTCCGGGATCGGCGTAAAGCCCTTGGCACGGTGCGTTCGCTCGTCCCGCTCTCGGAAAAGGAGACTATAAAGTATTCACTCGGGTTTCGGACACCATTCATGCCACCGTCTTCGGCACGCTCGCGGTCGCTGCGGTGCAAGGCGCGCTCGGCGGCTTGATGTTTTGGTGGCTTGGATTACCCGCGCCGATCCTTTGGGGCGCAGTGATGGGGCTGCTAGCAATCGTTCCGGTTCTCGGCGCCTTCGTCGTTTGGCTCCCCGCGGCCAAATTCCTCGCGGCCAGCGGTCAATGGGGCAAGGCCGTCATCTTGCTCCTGTGGGGCACTGTTGTGGTCGGTTTGATCGACAACTTGCTCTACCCGATCCTCGTCGGAAAACGATTGCGTCTGCATACCGTTCCGGTGTTTTTCGCAATCGTCGGCGGCCTCGCTGTATTCGGTGCGGCGGGAATCATTCTTGGGCCCGTCATTCTTGCGCTCACTGACGCCATTCTGGAAATCTGGCGACGCCGCACGGCGGCGGGCCGACCAGCCGAAGAAGCTTCCTGAAGCTCGTGGATCGAGCGCGTATGCCGTCGCGCTCGAGTGCCATTAGTATTCTGGCCGCTACGGTAAACTCCAGCTCATCAAGCCACTTTCCGTACTGCCCTCTCGGGCCTGAAGTCCCGCTTTCAGGCCATCGCGATCAGCAGGAAGGCGAGCGCGGCGGCCAGCACCAGCACGGGCACCGCCCAGGACAAGAAGAAGTAGAGCTGCTCCTGCACATAACGTCCAAACCAGCGCATCGGCAAGTTGAACCGGAACAATATCAGGTTGATCAGCAGGCTTAGCGCGAGCGCCAGGTAGTTCAATGTGAACAGCCGACGCACGGTGTTGTCAGTGGAGCCAAGCATGCCGTACTCCGCATTCAGGGTGAAGTTCAGGGCGATGACTGCAAACAGCCCGCCGACGATAACATTTGCCTGCTCAAAAGCCTCGATCTGAAACTCGCCGTCCTCCATCCGGTTCAACCAGATGGCCAACAAGGGGATGGAGAGTGAAGCCAGCAGCGGGACAAAGATCAGAGCCGCCGCGCCGCCGGCCCGCCGTTGCGTAGTCAGGGAAACGGTCACGCGAGAAAGCTCTTCGCCATACCAACCGTTTACGACATCCCGCCTAAGGCTGACGACCCCCGGCACCCACTCCCGGAGTTCGTTCGAATCCGGGGGCTGGCTGAAGTCCAGGTCGTCCTGCTCGAATTCGAGCGATAGCCGCTCCACGCTCTCGCGCC
>DATLIT010000156.1:0-2359 GCA_035539295.1 Terrimicrobiaceae bacterium
ATCTAATGCTCAGCGAAAGGTGAGAATCGGAATGATTGGCGGCGGGCCGGGCGCGTTCATCGGCGGCTCGCATCGGATCGCCATGCGTCTCGATGATCGCTACGAACTCGTCGCAGGCGTCTTCTCGCGGAATCGTGACAAATCCCTGGCAGCCGCACGCGAGCTCGGGATTTCTGAAGACCGCGTCTACCCCGACTACGAGACCATGGCTACGCGCGAGGCGGAACGGGAGGACGGAGTCGATGCAGTGGCGATTGTGACGCCGACCGACAGTCACCATAAGATCGCGAAAAAGCTGCTGGAAGCGGGGCTCAATGTAATCTGCGATAAGCCTCTCTGCCTTTCGGTGGTCGAAGCGAAGGAGTTGCAAGCTCTCGCTGAGAAGGGCGGACTCATTCTATGCCTGACGCACAACTACTCGGGTTACGCGATGGTGCGTCACGCCGCTCGCCTGGTCCGAAACGGCTCGCTCGGAGAGATTAAGATCGTTCAAGTGGAACATGCTTCCGGTTGGGCAGCAAAGCTGCTGGAAAAACAGGGCCACACCCAGGCTGCCTGGAGAATGGATCCGGCCCTCGGCGGCGATGCGAGTGTGCTTTACGATTTGGGAACCCACGCGCATCAATTGGCGCGCTTTATAACAGGTCTGGAGGTTTCCGAAGTGGCTGCTGAGTTGAGCAAGGTGGTTGCCGGGCGGGCGATCAATGATAACGCGAACCTGCTTTTGCGCTTTACGAACGGCGCCCGCGGGAGCCTGTGGGTTTCGATGGCCGCGGTCGGCAACGAACACGGACTCCGAATTCGCGTCTACGGAGATCGCGGCAGCCTCTCCTGGCATCAAGAGGATCCTCATCATCTCCTATTTTCCCCCATCGACGGCCCGCCACAGATTCTCGCGCAAGGCGCCGAATGGCTCTCTCCCGATGCCGCCAGATGGACCCGGGCGGGTCTCGGGCATCCGGAGGGCTTTTTCGAGGCGTTCGCGAACCTCTACACGGAGGTTGCCGACGCCTTGCTCGCCAAAACAGAGGGGCAGCCAATCGCGAAAGCAGAGCTGGGATTTCCGGACGCCTCCGACGGCCTCAAAGGCGTCGCGTTTGTCGAGGCAGCGATGCGCTCGTATGCGGCTGGGGGCGCATGGACCGCGCTAGAAACCAACTAAAAACTAAAACTCGATATGCTTAAGATAGGAGTCATCGGAGCTGGTTTTATCGGCTCAGTCCACGCAAAGAACATCGCCCGACATCCTGAGACGCAGGTGGTCGCTGTCAGCGATGTAAATTTGGAAGCCGCCAAGAAGCTGGCCACTGCGACTGGTGCCAAGGCCGTGGGCGACGCCGCCGAGATTTTCAGCGACAAGGAGGTCGAAGCCGTCTTCATCTGTTCCTTAACCAGCACCCACGTTGATTTTCTGAAACGGTCAGCCGAATCCGGCAAAGCCGTTTACTGCGAAAAGCCGATCGGTTTGGATTACCAGGAAGCGGTCGCGGCGGTGGACGTGGTTCGAGCCACCAAAGTTCCCGCGATGCTCGGTTTCAATCGAAGATTTGATCCCAACCACGCGGCGCTCCAAGATGAAGTGAGGCGTGGCGAAGTCGGGAAGTTGGAGATCATCCAAATGACTTCGCGCGGACCGAGCCTGCCGGCGATCAGCTATTTGGCAACTTCCGGAGGGCAGCTCAAGGACCAAACCATTCATTTCTTCGATCTTCTGCGTTGGATTACCGGTGATGAAGCCCAAGAGGTCTATGCTATCGGAGCGGCCATGGTTGACCCAAAAGTCGCTGAAGTGGGGGATGTCGATACGAGCATCGTGGCGATTCGGATGAAATCAGGAGCGCTGTGCCAGATCGATTCCGCCAGGCGCACCGGCTACGGATATGATGAACGCATTGAAGTGTTCGGATCAACCGGAATGGTCGAGTCCCGACGCCAGCGTGTCCGGGGAGTTTCGCGTTACGTCGGCGACAAGATCATCGACGACGGCCTTCACGCAGGCTGGTTCGAAAGAATAGAACAAAGCTATTATCAGATACTCGACGCCTTTGCTGACTCCGTCGCGAACGGGACAGAACCGAGTCCATCACTCGAGGATGGCTTGAAGGCTCAGTTGCTGGCAGACAAGGCGACTGAATCTCTCAAAAGCGGCAAGCCAGTAAAGGTCCAGGAATGAGAAAAGCCAGCGAAAGCATTCTCGCGCACAAACAGTATGAAACTATCTGCCGTATCGGAGAGTTTGGGGCACCTCGGATTCGAAGAGGCTGCTAAAGTTTCGGCCGAACTCGGACTGGCGGGCCTGGAGATCGGGACCGGTAACTGGAACACCGGTTGTCACGTCGACCTGCAGGCGTTGCTGGAG
>DATLIT010000157.1:0-3641 GCA_035539295.1 Terrimicrobiaceae bacterium
AGAATGATGCGCGCGCTGGTCACATTATTTTTCTGCGGAGATCTCATGACCGGTCGGGGGATCGATCAGATTCTGCCGGCACACAGTTCGCCAGAGCTTTTTGAACCCTACGTGAAGGACGCCCGAGTGTACGTGGCGCTCGCCGAAAAGCGGAATGGCTCCATTCCCAACAATGTGGACTCCCGTTACATCTGGGGCGAGGCGCTCGAGATCCTCGATGAGATCCGGCCTGCTGCACGGATCGTCAATCTGGAAACAAGCATCACGCGAAGCGATGATTTCTGGCCAGCCAAGGGAATTCACTATCGAACGCACCCGGAGAACGTCGATGTCCTTAAGGCAGCCGCCATCGACTGCTGCGTTCTCGCTAACAACCACACGGCGGACTTCGGTTTCCGCGGACTCGTTGAAACCCTGAAAACTCTGCGGCGCGCGGGCATCAAGTTCACCGGGGCCGGCGAGACGGCGGCCGAGGCGGCTTCGCCAGCTGTTCTTGAGGTAGCGTCCAACACTAGGCTGCTCGTCTTTGGGTTTGCAATGGATTCCGCCGGCGTGCCGACATCATGGGCGGCAGGTGCCTCCTCTCCCGGAGTCAATTTCCTTAGCGACCTTTCGGCGGAAACATGTGCCACGACTGTCGAGTCAATCAGACGGCAAAGCCGCTCCGAGGACCTGGTGATCTTCTCGGTGCACTGGGGCAGCAACTGGGGATACGACGTTCCCGATGAACAGATCGACTTCGCTCGTGCGCTGATCGACTCAGGGGCGGTCGATATTGTCCACGGCCATTCGTCGCACCACGTCCGCCCGTTGGAAGTCTACAAAGGCAAACTCATCGTTTACGGCGCGGGCGATTTCCTCAACGATTACGAAGGTATCGAGGGCAACGAATCCTATCGCGACGATCTTGCCTTGATGTACTTTCCGACACTTGACGCGCGGACGGGCAAATTGGTTCGTCTCCGACTCGTTCCGCTTCAGATCTTCCAGTTCAGTCTGCGGCGCGCTTCAGCGGTTGACGCCGCTTGGCTCGCTAAAATCATCACTCGCGAGAGCGGGCAATTTGGAACAAGAGTTAACTACCAGGACGGAAGCCTCGAAGTGGAATTGACGGCACGTACGGCCGAGTCTGTCCCCTGAACCCGTTGACTTTGCACGCCGAGAACGCCTTGCTATTTGTCGGAGCGCCATGGGGAGGTTGGATACTTGCATGTCCATCGCAATCTTTTCGAAGCTTCTCTACTTGGCGCTCTGATCTTTGCCCCCAAGAAGGGTATGTGCTTCGGTGAGTAATTGCTCAATTTCTGCTTTTTGATTCCACGTCCAGAGCCAGAACTGATCACTAAAAAAAGGATCTTCCCTGACGCTCCTGAGGTAGTCTTCGGTTTGAGCTAGCCATTTTTTCGCGGCCGGTTGGTCATTCAGTTGCCAGTAACACATCGAGAGAATCACCCAGTCAAATGGAGTTCCTCCGGGACCAGTATTCCGCGGGTAGAGACTCATCGCGCGATTGAGGGCGTCCCTTGCTCCTGCGGCGTCTCCCGCGCGATAGAGTAATGTCCCATACGTGCTGAGGAATTCGTATCTTTGTGGTTCAGCGGCGACTGCCTTGGCGTGGACTAGGGCTACCAAAGCCGATAGGTCAATATCCGTCGGAGAATCAGCCAGCAAACTGGCATACCAGCCCGCCGAGTTGACATTTTCGGGCGTGTCCTGGTGGCGGGCGCGTTCGATGAGCATTCGGAGATGTTCGAAATATGTTTCTCGATCTCCCGGCCGACTGCGGGCGAGCAGCGCATCGCAGAGCTCTTCACGCGCGATCGTAAGGGCCGGATCGCTTTCGAGGGCGGCTTGAAAATCGTCGATTGCCCCGTTGAGGTCTCCAACTTCTGCGTAAGCTTCTGCTCGCATCTGTCGCAACTTCGGATAGCGGACCCCTTCGTTAATGGCTTTGCTTAGCTCGCCAATCGCCAATTTCAATTGCATTAACTCAGCGCGGTACTGTGCCCTCGTAGGATAAAACCATTGGTTCTGCCTATCAACGGCCAAGATGGCAGCATCATACAAGAGTGCACGGTTCGATGACGTCACGGCAACGCGCGAACCGTCAGAACTGAACGTTCCCGAGTAAATATTCTCCGCAGCTTCCAACGTGAGAAGCTCGCGTCGTGTCTTGACGTCCCACAGAAGCGTCTGATGATCGTTGGCCGAACTCAACAGGCGCCTGCCATCTGGTGAGAAAGCGAGTGACCAAATGTGCCCGGTATGCCCCACAAAAGGGCGTTCCTCCTTCCGACTTATAACGCTCCACACCCGGATAACGCCGTCTATTTCACCCAGGACAAGAAGTGCGCCGTCCGGACTGAACTGAAGACTGCAAAGATACGCGATGCTGACGCGCTCTAGCGCATGAAGCTCACCTGACTGCAAATCGAAGAGGACGAGTTCGTTGAGCGCGGCACACGCTGCGAGATTTCCCTTTGGCGAAATGGCCACGGCGCCTACCTCATCTCCAAAGTCTTTCAGAATCTTATGGGTCCCGTCTTTCACATTCCAGAGGCGAACGGTTCCATCCATACCTCCCGAGAGAAGCTGGGTTCCGTCTGGAGAGAAGACGGCCTGCTTAACCTTCCCCTTGTGTCCCTTTAAGACTTGGAACTCTGAATTGTCCCTGACGTCCACAACTCGAATAGTTCCATCAGCGTTAGGAATCGGAAGGAGGGGAGCGTCACGGGCAAACGCAAAGCGCGAAATCGATCCAGGAATCGCGAAAAGCGTCTTGCCGGAAATAGAGTCCAAAACGGATACCCGCTCCGACAAGGAATCGGTCACCGCAATGAACATACCGTCGCCGCTATAAGCAACGCCTGAATTAAAGACCCCGCCGAGGTCGACGCTGCGAAAGCTGGCTGGCGACAAATTCCTTAAGTTCCAGATCCGCAGCGCCTTGTCCCTGCCTGCAGAGGCTAGATATTGACCGCTTTCGTCGAACGCGACGGCAACCACGGGCGCCCTATGGCCGACGAGTGTCGTTCTCTTGGATCCATCACTCGCCTTCCAAACGCGGACGACTCCATCGGATCCGCCTGCGGCCACATAGGTGCCCTGACGATTAAGAGCGATGGCGGCGGCTTGATAGGGTATGTCTCCTTCAAGCTTGAGAGGCTTTTGATCGGTTCGCGCGAGTATGTCTTTGGAAAAAAGCATCACTGATCCATCCATCAGGACAGCGAGATTTCCGGCTTCTTTTGAGAAGCTTATCTCCGAGCAATTGCCAGCATAGCTCCACACCTCCTTTTGAGAACCGACGTCCCAAAGTTTGAGAACGCCGGGCAGATCAGCGGCGTTCGTGGCCACAGTTCCCACGGCAAGGCGGCCACTCTGCGAAGAAAAGCTCAGCGAGCGTATCTCTGCCCCCACGTCGATCGATTTCCAAGAGCTGTCGTCCAAAGCTAGCAGGTGTGCCCACTTTCGATCTGCAACAGCAAGGTAACGTCCGTCTGGACTGAAGGTCATCCGGGATATCGAATGCGAAAACTGAGCACGCCGGAGGATCTTAGGATGAGTCAATTCTGATAAATCCCACAAAAAAAACCATCCATCGGCATCGATCGAGGCAAGTCGTCGACCATCAAGAGATG
>DATLIT010000158.1:0-4639 GCA_035539295.1 Terrimicrobiaceae bacterium
AGCGTCAGGTCCGTGAACTCCGAGAAGGTAGTGCCGCGTGTCAATCGCGAACTGGCACGCAGAGCATCATCCTTCCCGGGCTTGGATGCGCCGACTCGATGCGCTAAGCACGAGCGATGTATTTTCCGAAGTTTTGGCAGCGCGGGGAGCGCGAAGGATTCGTTTGTTGGGGTTCTCGGACGAAAGCAGCGCGGAAGCTCGTGAGCGCGCGCAGGAGCGAGCGCGGATCATTGCGGAGCGCTTTCACTCAGGAGAAGCACTCCGGAGCTACGGCTATCCGGATCGTCCCATGCGAGAGCCGGTCTTGCAGGTCGTGGCGAGCTCCACCCAAACGGAACCAGCTGGAGTGATCACTCGCAACAGCTATGGATGCATGGTCCTGAATGCTGCGCGAATGTTCATTGCCGACGTCGATCATCGCCCAACTGGCAAGGATGAGCCGCAACCAGGGATTCTGCAGAGTCTCTTCGCCCGGAATCGAAAACAAACAGGAACGGAAGCCGGCAAAGACCTGCGTGCGAGTTCCGTTCTCCAAAAAGTTGGGGAGGTGGTCAGCCGCGATCAGGGTGGTCTCGCCTTTGTCTACGAGACCGCCGGCGGGCTCAGAGTAGTTCTCGCGCACCGGGAAATGAATCCTTGCTCGGAGGAGACGCGGCGAACTCTCGACTTTGTCGGAAGTCCGCTCTACCTTCGGCTGTGTTGCAACCAAAAATCGTTTCGCGCCAGGATAACGGCAAAGCCGTGGCGGTGTGGTCATCACGCTCCAACTGAACGCTGGCCCTTTCTCGAGACGAAATCCGCAAAGAGCTTCGAGGCCTGGGAAAGCGAATACCTTAGGAAAATTCAAGATTACTCGGTTGTTCGCTTGGTCGAGAGGGTTGGCGACGGCAAAATCCACGCGGAAATCGCGCCGCTGTTGGCGTTGCATGATGAAATCGCGCGTGCCGATCGCAGCGATCTGCGTTTGGCGTAGGATAGATGCGTTCAACTGTTTTCCTTTTCATCGGATCAGCTCGCTGTGTATCGCTAACGCGTGAAGGTAGAGCGTGCGAAGTATATTCTCTGGGCGGCAGACTTGCCGCGCGCGGTGAGTTTTTATCAAACCGTGTTCAATGCGAGCGTCCTTCGTCAAAGCGAGGTCCTCAGCGAATTGGAGATTGCCGGAGCCACCATCGGAATCCACGCCGGTGGCGAGGGGCAGCGGACCTGGACGGGATTAAGCTTTCAGGTGGCGGATGTTGTCGCGGGCGCACGAGAAGTGGTGGCGGCTGGTGGGCAGCTCCTCAGAGAACCGCTCGCGGATACCGCCGGGGAGCCGCCTCACCTAGCCATGTGCGCAGACACCGAAGGCAACGAATTCATGCTCACGCGTAAGCGACACTAGATAGTAGAATAAAAGACTCCGCGGACGATGGACGAGCGTTGTCTGCGCGCACGTGTCAAGCGCTTAGCGACATCGACCGGCGCTTGGCACAAGCGCCTCTACAAGGCTTTAAATTGTGGTCCACCGCCGGGCGCTGCGAGGACACGGTCGCTAGAGCTCGCCGCCTAGCGTCTGGACTTCGCCGTGTTCTTTTGAGTGGAGAGACTCCGCAGGGTGCGCCCTGCCTTCGTCGCATCAGGGGCGTTGTCGAAGCCGAGATAGGCGACAAACTTTCTTCCGACGACAGCGGCAGAGACACCGCGCAAGTTGATGCCGGCGTCGGCGATTGCAGCGACAATGCGTGCGCCCAAACCGGGAGCGTCGTCTCCTTCGACTTTGAGTGTGGCCAGGTTCTTTGCTGGTGCGACGCCCTCCGCTTGCGCTGCCTTGCGCACGGCAGAACCCTTAAGCGGAGTCAGGAAAACCACACCTGTGCCGGACTTCGCCGCCTCCCGCCGTGCGATGACGCATTCAAGACTTGCTCCGGTGTTTCCCAGCGCGCCGAGAACCTTCGCGAGGCCACCAGGTCTATCTTCTATTTTGGCACTCCAGATGTCGACTTTCGTTACCGTGAAGCTCATACGAATTGGTCTCCTTTGTGAGGCGATCTTAGGGGAGCGGTGCGGAAGGGCAAGCCAATTCGGCCTTGCGGGTGCGCAGACTCATCATCGGTGGAAGCTCTTGCCGACTGCGCAGCTAGTTGGGCTTGCGCATTCGCAGAAACGTGGGGACATCCAGGTCTTCGCCTTCGACGATGGTCGGCTCGCTCTTGTCGAAGCGTCCGCGAGTAGTGGATTCAAATTGCAAAGTCTCCTGTTTGGCCGGCTTCGTTTTCGATCCTGGCTTGGCTTTGGAGGGGTCGTCCGAGCTGTCCGGCTGTTCTCCGGCGGCCTGGGTGTCGGCGGTGGCAGGGGTTGCTGAGGGAGCCGCTGGTGGCGAATCGGCAAGTTCTCCGGCCGCAGCCGTTCCCGCGGGAACAGCAGCTGGGGCTGGTACGGCGTCGGCGACGCCGCTCGCGACAGCGTGAGGCTGAGCGGACTCGACCACCGGCGGCGAGGAATAGTTGCCAAAGAGTGTGACGCTGAGCGGCGCGGAAGGATCGCTAACGGTCGTGACCCCAAGGAAAAGTTTAGCCTCGTCTGAGGTGTGTCGTCTTACGTCGCGCATGACCGCGGCCACTTCCGAGAAGGAAAGCGAAGTCGGGCCAACGAGGTGTGCAATGACGGCATGGCAGTCGCCGATCAAACGTCCGCGATCGAGCAACGGGCTCTTTAGAGCGCGTTCAAGTGCCTCGTGCGCGCGGTTGTCGCCGGTGGCCTCACCGCGTCCGAATAAGCCTGCGGGTGAACCGCCCCCGACGGCGACCAGAAGGTCCGCGAGTCCGATAGGCATCGGGTTGCCGCCGCGCAGGATCGCGATCAGTGATGTGACGCAGGCGCAGAGCATCGCGTCGGAAGCAGCAAACGTTTCTTCAATGCCCGAGCGAGGCGAGGAAAGCTCAGCCATCCGATCATTCTCGAAACGGATGAGCGCGTTTGAATGTTTCGACAAGAGCGCAAGGGCATCGGCAGCCTGTCTGGATCGGCGGCGACCCTCGAAGCTGAAGGGCGAGGTAACAATCGAAAAGACCACCGCTCCGGACTCGCGCGCCGCCTCGGCGAGAACTGGAATGACGCCGGAGGCAGTGCCTCCGCCAAGCCCGGCACACAGGAAAACGATGTTTGAGCCCTCGACAGTCGAACGAATGGCATCACGCGATTCGAGAGCCGCCTCATAACCAATCTCCGGATCACCGCCGGTGCCAAGCCCTCGCGTGGTCATCTGACCAACGGGCGTCTTCTTGAACGCAATGGACGATTGTAACGACTGGGCGTCGGTGTTCATGACAACCACATCAGCATGCCCGTTCATTTGCAGGCGGTCGGCTAGATGGGTGCCGGCGTTTCCAAGCCCGATGATGCGGACACTCGGTGGTTCGATGCCTTCGGAGGCAGTATCAGACCTTGGATAAGCAATCATGACTTTAGAAGTTGGTCGAGTCGACGGGACAGCAGGCTAGCAAAGTTGGGTGGCGCAGGGAAAAACAAACGACGGTCGGCCCGAGATTTTGATCTCTGAGGAGTGCTTTCATGGCGGGGGTCAATCGGTTATTCGATCCAACAGGCAGGCATTTTCTTTTAGGTTCTCTTCCGGAAAATGCCGCCGATTCTTTCGAGAACCGAGCCGATCAGACCTGGTCTCTCTACTTCGGCGCGGAGAGCCTGCGCGAATTTGATCAGTCCGATGGAAGTAGAATATTGGGGATTGTTGAGGACCGACTTTGGACCGGAGACGCCAGTGTCCCGCGCCAGATGCACCGGTAGTTCGAAGACCGATTCGGTCACCTCTTTGATGCCTCGCATCAAGCTGCATCCCCCGGTAAGCACGACGCCGGCTCCAAGCATGCGCATGGAGACCTCCGGTTCGATCTGCTTTTTTATAAGCTCGAAGTTCTCGCGCAGGCGGGCGTGGATGATTGTGTTGAGCATCTCGCGTTCAACTTCCTTGCCCGCAAATCCGGCATCATTTTTGAGAGTGATTTTCTCGCCCGGCGTGGAAGTTCCAAGTTTCGCCGAGCCCTCGTCGACTTTCAGCTTTTCGGCCCGGGTGAGCGGAATTCGCAGTCCTAAAGAAATGTCGTTGCTGATGTGATCGCCCCCCACTGCCAACACCCCGCTGTGGCGCACGACGCCGTTTTCGTAGACAATGTAATCGGTGACCCCGCCACCGATATCGATCACGAGCGCGCCGAGTTCCTTTTGATGTTCATCGAGCACGGCTTGGGCGGAGGCAAGCGAATTGACAACGATCTCATCGATCTCAACACCACTCTCGCGAATGCAGCGCAGGGTGTTCTGCATGCGGGTGCGCACGCCATGGATGATATGAAAGTCCGCTTCCAGCTTCCGGCCAACCATCCCAAGCGGGTTCAGGACTCCTTCTTGGCCATCGACGTAGTAATGTTGGATGATGGAGTGAAGGAAGTGATTTTCAGTTGGGATGTTCACTTCACGCGCTTTGACGGCGACTTCCTGTACGTCACCATCGTCGATCTCATAGCGGTCGGATGCGATCAGGATGGCGCCGCGGCTGTTGAAGCTGCGAACGTGGCTGCCGGTGGTGGCGACAAAGACGCTGCCGATCTCGGCGTCGCTGTTGGTTTCGGCGTCGGCGAGG
>DATLIT010000159.1:0-3378 GCA_035539295.1 Terrimicrobiaceae bacterium
CATGCCAGAACGCAGGGGAGCTTACACAGCTGAGAGTCCCGATCGACAAAACGATTGAGGGAGACCCTTGGAACCTGACCCGGTTAGAACCGGCGTAGGGAGCAGAGATGAGTTCTAAGTTTGCAGTTTTAAATTTTGAGCCGCGACCGAAAGCCGGTCCGGTCTCTGCTTTCCTTGCTGATCACCGCGGTCTGAGATGCAAAGAAAAATTTAGAACTGAGAATGAGTGCACCTGATAGCGCCATCGAGGCAGAGAGCAGCACGCCACTGCCAAAATCCAGTCGTGTCTACGTGGGAGGAGAGATTCATCCTCACATCCGCGTGCCGATGCGGCAGATCGAACTTGCACCGACCAAATCGTTCGACGGCACGCTCGAGGAGAATGCGGCCGTTCGGGTCTACGACACGAGTGGACCTTGGGGCGACCCGCACTTCCACGGCAATGTCGAACAGGGACTTCCTCCGTTGCGCCAGAAGTGGATCCTCAAGCGTGGCGACGTTGCCGACTATCAGGGGCGCCATGTGCGACCCGAAGATAATGGCTACCTGAGCGCCGGCCATGGTCGCGCGATCAGCGCACGTTTTGGCGGACTCTCCCCCTTCGAGACTCCCGAGAATGCGAAACGGCAGCCTCTTCGAGCTTCAGCAGGCCATCCTGTCACACAGTTGTGGTACGCGCAGCAAGGCATGATCACACCTGAGATGGAGTTCATCGCCATTCGCGAGAACCTGGGACGGGCCAAAATCGCCCAATTGGAAAAGGACCTTGTCCGCAATGATCTCAAAAAACAGCATGCGGGTAGCGCGCAACTTGCCGGCGGCGCGGGCGATGCAAGAAATCGCTACTATGTGCCTTCGGTGTTTCGCCGCTTTCCGCAGCGGCTACCCTCGCAGATTACCGCGGAGTTTGTTCGGGCGGAAGTCGCCGCGGGTCGGGCGATCATCCCGGCAAATATAAATCATCCAGAATCCGAGCCGATGATCATCGGCCGCAACTTCCTCGTAAAGATCAATGCCAATATCGGCAATAGCGCCGTCGCTTCCACGATTGATGAGGAGGTTGAGAAAATGCGCTGGGCGACAAAATGGGGCGCGGATACGGTCATGGACCTTTCGACCGGCAAAAATATCCATGCCACCCGCGAATGGATCCTCCGCAATTCTCCCGTTCCGATCGGAACGGTTCCCATTTATCAAGCGCTGGAAAAAGTTGGCGGGAAAGCGGAAGAGCTCACCTGGGAAGCATACCGCGACACACTGATTGAACAGGCTGAACAAGGCGTCGATTATTTCACGGTTCACGCCGGAGTCTTGCTGCGCTTCATTCCGCTGACGGCGCGGCGGATGACAGGCATCGTCTCTCGCGGTGGGAGCATCATGGCGAAGTGGTGCCTGGCACACCATCAGGAGAGCTTCCTTTATACACATTGGGACGATATTTGCGAGATCATGGCCGCCTATGATGTGAGCTTTTCCATCGGCGACGGACTCCGGCCCGGCAGTATTGCCGACGCCAACGACGAAGCGCAATTCGCCGAATTGTTCGTGCAAGGGGAGCTAACCGAGCGTGCCTGGAAGCACGGCGTGCAAGTCATGAACGAGGGCCCAGGCCATGTGCCGATGCACATGATTGAAGAAAATATGGCCAAGCAACTCGAATGGTGCCACGAAGCGCCCTTCTACACGCTAGGTCCTCTGACGACGGACATAGCTCCGGGTTACGATCACATCACCAGCGGCATTGGCGCAGCCATGATCGGGTGGTACGGCTGCGCGATGCTATGCTACGTCACTCCTAAGGAACACCTCGGCCTGCCGAACAGGAAGGACGTCAAGGATGGGGTGATCGCCTACAAAATTGCCGCTCACGCTGCCGATCTCGCCAAAGGCCACCCCGGTGCGCAGTATCGCGACAATGTCCTCTCGAAAGCACGGTTTGAATTCCGTTGGGAGGACCAGTTTAACCTCAGCCTCGACCCAGTTACCGCGCGGGAATTCCACGACGAGACGCTTCCGCAGGAAGGCGCCAAGTCCGCGCACTTTTGCTCGATGTGCGGTCCGCACTTCTGCTCGATGAAAATCACTGAAGACGTTCGCAAATACGCTGCTGAGCAAGGAATCAGCGAGGCAGAGGCGGTAACGCGTGGGATGAAGGAAAAGTCCAGCGAATTCCTTGAAAAGGGTGCCGAACTCTATTCGAAGGTGTAAGATCGCGTGTTGGGGGGACTGTGTCCTCACGGTCGACGCAGTTCTGTAGCGGCGGTGTCCCTGTCGTCGAGGGCCCGCGACGATGAGGACATCGCGGCTACAAATCCGAGATGCGTTACGCTCGGGTGCGGGCTGCTTGGCACACCCTAGCAGGTGGTGTGGAGGATCGCGTAGGCGTCCTCGCTCTGAAGATCGCCGAGGAGCCGGCAGGCGTCCTCCGTGGGGACTACCACGAGTTTGATGCCGCGCCTCTTGGCCTCTTCCTGCACCTCGGGCATCACCGGCAAGCGCCCATAGACGCCCGTGCCGACAATAAGTTGATTGCCACCCCAGGGAATCTTCTCCTCGATGGACAAGGGCGTGTGACCAGCTTGGCCACGATATTGCTTAGAAGGACCCTTTTTGCGTTTGCTCACCTTTCCCCCTTCGATGACGATATCGTGTTCGTATCGCTCCTTCTCGACTTCAATTTCACCAAATTCAACTAATCTCGCCTGCATACTTGCTCTCGCAGGACGTTCTCACTTGGTCGTGCTGCCGTCAAACCCTTGCGCGCTGGCAAAGAAATTAGAATGGCCGACAAGCTGACGCTTCGCTTTTCGGAAATGAAAACGTCAGGGACGAGGATCATCTCTCCCATAGACGGACTAACTTACGACTGCACCTCGATAACCATCTCGGGCGAAGCGTTTCCCTCGTTATTAATAGCCCGGATGACAACGCGCAGGCTGTGATAACCATCGCGCCTGATCTTCAATCGCTAGGAGGTTGTCCCATTGACGGGCAGAAAATTTCTCCAATGCTTTTGGTCCCCTTTGTATTCCACTCTCTGTATGCCGCCTCGCCGGAAGCTGTACCCCCAGAAGTTGAAGTACGATCTGCTCACGATCAATTCGGTCAACGCAACGACCGGAGGCGTCGCTGACTCTGGAGCGGGAGTTGGCAGATCGACATGCAGCACTCCCTGGGTGAAATCTTCTCCGATCCCATCGTCTTGAAAACTGCCGGCGAAAGCTCGAAATGCAAAGCCGCTCGCCGCATCGAATCCCGGAAGTGTCGAAACGTTTGGAATCTTAACTCGAAGTCGGGCGCAGTGACTGACCCGCCAACAAACCCACAGGGGCGAGGAACAGGCGGCGTGCCGAAACGGTCAGAATCTCCGAGTAACTG
>DATLIT010000160.1:0-3293 GCA_035539295.1 Terrimicrobiaceae bacterium
CTCTCCCAACGTGGTGGCTGCAGGGGGGCCGTGCAAGGTCATCCATGCGATCACGCTGGACGAGCGAACCGGCTACCGGACTTGGATGCGGCCCGTCAGCAACAGGCGCTATCACAAACCCGGGCCTGTCGTATCTTAGGCCGTTATTATCGCCCTCTCACAAGGGTGTTTGAGGCAGCTGTATGATGATCGCCCAGGTAAGAACATGGCTGAAGACCATCTTTCTCCATATCCGCTTACTAACGAACCTCGCCTCTCCAGCACGGCAAGCTAAGCTAAGGCTACTGCTCCGGACTGATCAATGCCGCCAACCGGCACTTGAGACGGAAAAAGTATTTACCCTTATCAAACTTCTGAAGATTTTCGGCTTCGCTGCGTGCGAAATCTTTTTCGAGCATCTTTTCCACCGACTTAGCAAATCCGGTGTCCTGAACAACTGCTGAGAGCTCGAAATTCAGCATGAAGGAGCGGAAATCAAGATTCACCGAGCCAATGATGGCAAGGTCATTGTCGGCAAGAAGAACCTTTTGGTGCATAAATCCGCGTTGGTATCGCCAGATCTTGACCCCCGCTTCGTGCATGAGTGGATAAAAAGTGTAAGAGGATAGAAACGGCAACAGATGATCCGGTCTTTGCGGCAGCAGGATCCTGACGTCAACCCCTCGAAGCGCGGCATGCCCGATCGCCGTTCGCAAACTCGGATCGGGCACGAAATACGGACTGGCGATCCAGAGTCTCTCGCGAACGTCGTGAATAATTTCCGCGTAGATCGCGGCGGTCGAGTTCCAATTCTCCGTCGGCCCTGACGCAAACGCCAGGACGGTTTGATCTCCGGCGACGCGGGGTTCAAATGGGATGTCGGGGACTTCCCTGCGCGCATAGCACCAATCCTCCAGAAAAGACACTTGGAGCCCCATAATGGCCGGCCCTTCGACCTGGAGGTGCGTATCGCGCCAGGATCCAAGGACGCCGAGCCCAAGGTACTCGTCGCCGGCGTTCAATCCTCCAAAGAAGGCAACTTTGCCATCGACGACTACCAATTTGCGATGATTACGGAAGTTAATTTGGAATTGTCGGCCGAACTGCCGATTGGTGACAAAGCCCTGAACCGCGACGCCGGCATCGCGCAGTTCCTGAAAGAAGGAGCCGCGCAGCCCTTTCGAGCCAACGTTGTCATAAAGCATCCAACACCGCACGCCGCGATGCGATGCCTCGATCAATCTCTCTCGAAGTTCTCTGCCGAGACTATCATCATGAATAATATAAAACTGCACGATCACGTAACTTCGCGCAGCCTCAATAGCTTGAAAGATCGTCCGGAAGGTCTCCTTCCCGTCGATCAAGAGCTTACATGCGTTCCCCTTGCAGGGTGGCAGACCGCGAAGGCTTATACTGAGATCTTCGGCGTCGGAATACTTAGCCACAAATGAAGTCCTGAATGGCGTCAGGGCACGCTGCGCTTGGCGGAGCGCGGCATCCAACTCCTCGTGCCGGTCTTGCCCCGCCAGCGTGTATCCGGAGAATCGCGACTCACCAAAAATGAGAAACAAAGGGATGGCTAGATAGGGGCAAAAAACCAGCGCGAAACCCCATCCGATCGCCGCCTGCGGAGTTCGCGAGATCATCACCGCCTGGATGGCAAAGTAGACGCCGGCGGTATGGACCAGCGCCGCGACAACAAGACCCAGAGCAACGAGAATCTGAGTGAACATGTGGGCTAAACTTCCGATCGATACGCCTCCGCAAGGAGACTGATCGGATGCCGCACCGCAACCTTATAAGAAAACTTGCGCAATCCGCTCTCGAGCTGCAACAAGCAACCCGGATTGGCCGTGGCCACCGTCGAGGCGCCGGTTTTTACAATGTGCCCTACTTTACGTTCCTGAAGTTTCGCCGCCATCTCCGGTTGCGTGATATTGTAAACGCCTGCACTGCCGCAACACCACATCGACTCCGGAAGCTCGATCAGTCGCAGACTCGGAATTGCAGCGAGGATTTCTCGTGGCTGCCGGGTGATCTTTTGACCGTGGCACAGATGACAAGCCTCGTGGTAAGTGACAGACCTTGACGCGAGCCGTGATTTCTCAGCGCGCGGCTTTCGAAATCCGACCTCGCAAAGCCACTCGTGAACATCGCGAACCTTCGCTGACCATTCGCGTGCCCTCGATGAATACTTCGGATCGCCGGCCAAGAGGAGTCCATAGCTCTTGAGGTGCGAGCCGCATCCGGCCGCGTTCGTGATGATGGCGTCAAGGTTTCCCAGTTGGAACCTATCGAGTTGCCGGCGGGCAAGGATTTTGGCCGCCTCGACATCGCCATTGTGGGCGTGCAAGGAGCCGCAACAGTGCTGCACGCTCGGGGTGCAAACCTCACACCCATTGGCGAGGAGAACATCCACCGTATCCCGGTTGATATCCGAAAACGCGATATCCTGGACACAACCCGTGAGCACCGCCACGCGATACTTGATGGAACCCCTTGGCCGCTCAACAGATTTGATCAGTTGCCCTGAGAACCGTGCCTGGGCCTTCGGCGTCATTCTTTCCAATTCTCGTAAGCGATATGGCAAGATTTTGTTCAATCTGAGAACCCGAAGCAATCTCTGCGCGCCGAGCGCCTGATACAGCCAAAGCAGCCGACCGGCGAATCTCAGTAACCTCGGGTGCATAAAGAGACCACGCAGCATGAGCGAACGAACGGTGTCGCGTCTCGGCCCCTGCAGCACGCGAGCTTCCTCGGCCTCCTCACGTGCGGCCTCGAAAAGCTGGGCATATTTCACCCCCGCCGGACAGGCGGTCTCGCAAGCCAGGCAGCCAAGACAAAAATACATCTCTTCCCCGAAGATTCTGCTCGGTTCCAGCCGGTGGTCTGCGATCGCGCGCATCAGCGCGATTCGACCGCGCGGGCTGTTCCGCTCCACCTTGGTGGCATCATAGGTCGGACAGGTCGGCAGACACATTCCACAGTGGATGCACTGTTGCAGGAGCCCATAGTCCAGCTCGCGCAGCGGACTGTGTCCTGTTTCCCTCTTCGATAGAAGCTTAACGGACACTGGAACGCTCCTTGCCGTGCAATACTCCTTCCGCCGAGATCGCACACTTCCGCCGCTCAGGAATTCTCCAAAGCACATTTCTAACGGACAGTTGCCTAGTATCTGCCTTCATCAAAAGATCTTTCCCGGATTCAAGATGCCCTTGGGATCGAAAGTTCGCTTAATCTGTTTCATCACCTCGAGGTTCAACTCGCCCACGGCACCTTTCAAAAAGGGCTTTTTGGCGAGACCGACGCCGTGC
>DATLIT010000161.1:0-5281 GCA_035539295.1 Terrimicrobiaceae bacterium
CTCCCAATCTCCATGAACTGCGCATTTTGGTCGGACGCGACATCCGCACCCTTGACCAGGTAAAGGACGCCGGAAAGTATCTGACAGACACTTATGGTTGTGCGTTCTTGCTGAAGGGAGGGCATTTACCCGGTAAGCTCGCGATTGACGTTCTGGTCACCACGAACAGTCTGGACGAATTCGCCGCAACCTTCGTTCCCGGCGTCAAGACCCACGGGACAGGCTGCACGTATTCGGCGGCCATTGCCGCCGGGTTGGCGCGAGGTCGATCTATTTACGAGGCTGTCCTCGCGGCCAAGGATTACGTCACGACGGCAATCAGGAAATCGCTGAAGTGGAAAAAGACGCAAGCTCTTAATCACTTCCCCGACGAATAGGCCCACAGCTCGCTGAAAAAAAAGATAACGGAGCTAGAAGAGAGCATCGATCGCGGCGAGAGCCTTTCTGTAAAGAGGGTGATTGCCGCCGCGACTCAGCTCAGTAACGAGGATGTCGGCCAGTTCACTTCTGCCTGCCGGGACGAGCATCACGCCGTCGGAGATACCTTCGCAGCCGATGCGAGCCTGAAAGTATTCGGAGTTAGGTTCGCGCCAAATCTCGAGCGTAGCATCGTCGCAGTCGAATACGCATCTGGTCAGAATCGGCCCCACTGTCGTCTGGATCTCGAAATCAATACGCTTGCCTTCGCCGGAAAGAAAGCAATCTCCCGTTGGCTGCAATTTCCAGCCGAGTTGAGCAGCTAGCCACCCGACTAGAAGGAGTCCGGCGGTGTGATTGGCGCAGGAAATTGAGGCCTTTTGGATTCTTCCGACCCGTGCCAACGCGCACGAATGATCGAACATTTGAGCTATGGCGAAGCGAGATCCAACGAGGCGAGTCCAGTTCAAGTCGCATAGGATCGTCCGCACTTCCGTCAACGTGCGAATCTTCCGAACAAGCTGAAACTGCTCCGCAGGAGTTTTCCATTCGGCGCTGTCGTAGATCAAGCGGTCCACCCAGCCCCAAAGCTTTTTATCGAGGGGTTCGCGAAATTCGCCTTGCCACCAAAAATAGAGGGGCAAGTCAGAATCAAGGTGCGAGAAGACGATGTTCGGGAGGGCGTTGATCATTTCGCCGTCGAGTTGAAAGGTGATTTGCTCGGAGCAAATCTGTCGTTCGCCCTTCCCCGCCAGGTGGCAATGCGCGTTGATCCATGCCTTGGCCCCTGACTGACTAGCGGCAGGATTGGCGAAGATGAGGAGGGCGCGACAAGCATACTGGCTGGCGATCTTCGAAATCAGATCGGTGTTGGCAGCAACAGAGTCCACCTTCTCGGTGAAGATGGCCAAATTAACGAGGGAAGCACGGGTCTTGGTATCGCCGACTTCTTCCCACAATTTTCCCAGTTCCTTGTCGATCCTTCCGATCTCGACGGGAAAGCCAGCTTCGATGGGAGCTTGTTCCGTAGCGTTCACAGGCGCCTCCAGGTTGCGCCGAAGCGTTTGATGAGGTCATCGGCCTCGGTTGGCCCCCAAGTTCCAGCGGCGTAAAACGCAAGATCATCCGCGCTCTTTTCCCATTCGGCCCGGATAGCGTCGACGAACTTCCAAGCCTCCTCGACCTCGTCGCGCCGAGCGAAGAGGGTGGCATCGCCGCTCATCGCATCCAGCAAAAGCCGTTCGTAGGCCTCGGGCGTTGCCTTTCCGAAGCTCGTCCCATAATGGAAATCCATCTTGACCGGTTCAATCCGCAGACTCGAGCCGGGCATTTTAGAGCTCATGCGCAGGGCGACACCTTCATCGGGCTGAATGCGGATCACGAGAGCATTCGGATCAATGGTCTGTCCATCGACGTTGAAGAGCACCGCGGGAGCCGCCTTGAATTGGATTGCTATCTCTGTGCTCGCTTTTGGCAGGCGCTTTCCGACTCGCACAAAGAACGGCACCCCGGCCCATCGCCAGTTATCGACGTTAATATGGAGGGCGACGTACGTCTCCGTCGTGGAACCGATACCAATATTCTGTTCGTCTCGATAAGCGGGCACTCGCTTTCCATTCACCGTGCCAGCGCCATACTGAGCGCGGACGACATGCTGGTGGACATCCTCGCCGTGAATCGGTCGAAGGGTCTTAAGGACCTTTACCTTCTCGTCGCGAACGGCATTCGCATCGAGTCCGGCGGGCGGCTCCATTGCGGTAAGACAAAGGAGCTGCAGCAAATGGTTTTGAACCATGTCGCGAATCGCTCCTGACTTATCGTAATAGCCAGCACGGCCTTCCACACCGAGCGCCTCGCTCGCGGTAATCTGCACGTGGTCGATGTAACGGGCATTCCATAGCTGCTCGAAGATCGCATTCGCAAAGCGCATGACCATGATGTTCTGCGCGGTCTCCTTGCCCAGGTAGTGATCGATCCGAAACGTGTCCTTTTCCGAGAACGCCTCTTGGACCATTGCGTTGAGCCGCTGAGCGCCGGGCAGATCGGTCCCGAAGGGCTTCTCGACGATGGCACGTACCCAACTTCCCTGCCGCTCCTTGTTCAGTCCGCTCTTCCGCAAGTTCTCCAGAATAATCGGGAATTGGTCCGGTCCGGCCGAGAGATAGTAGAGGCGATTTCCACGAGTCCCGCGTTGCGCGTCCAACTCGTCAAGCCGTTTGGCAAGGCTCTGATAGCCTTCCAGAGAGTCGAACTCGCTTCGGTGATAAAAGATCGAGGAGGCGAAAACGGCCCACAGGTCATCGCTGATCTTCTGGCGTGAGAACTTTCTGGCGGCCTCCTCCAGCTCCTTGCGAAAGACTTCATCGGTCTTATCGCGGCGAGCGAATCCAACGACACTTACGGTAGGCGGGAGTGCTCCATCGGCTGCGAGATTGTAGAGCGCCGGAACGAGCTTGCGATGGGTCAGGTCACCGGTGGCCCCGAAGATCACCACAGCGCAGGGATCCGGCATGGTGCGGCTGGTTAAACCCTCCCGCAAAGGATTGACTTCAGTTGTCTCTAGCATTGGTTATCAATAGCCGAAGGCGAGACTTATGCCAACGCCGAAGGAAATCAATCAATCCACGCTTTTAAAGATCGCTCGGTTCGTGGTCGACGCAGCCATCTGGGACCTTCCGAGCGATGTTCGCTCGATTCTAGAGAGAGTTCCAGTCTTTCTCGAACGGAGACCTGACGCGGACGACATTGCGGCCGGTATCGAGGCCGATACCTTGGGAATTTTTGAGGAGGGCGCCGCGGGGTCTCCTACCCCTCGCATCCGGCTCTGGCTGGAAAATCTCTGGGAGATCGCTGAAGGTGACCCGGCAACCTTTCGCGCGGAAGTGCGAACCACTCTTCTCCACGAAATCGGCCACGTTCTTGGCTGGGACGAGCAGGACCTGGAAGAGCGAGGATTGGGCTGAGGGTCCGCGATTTTAACCAGGCGGCCGAGCCCTTAGCGTGAATATTGCCCGGCTTGGTAGAGGCGCGCATACGGACCTGCCTTCTGAAGGAGTTCGGAACCGGTTCCCTCTTCCGCAATGGTGCCATGTTCCAAGACTACGATCCGCCCGATGGAGTGGACGGTCGCCAGCCGATGAGTGATAATTAGAGTTGTGCGACCGCGCATGAGCTCTCCAATCGTCTCCATGATTGCGTGTTCAGTGCCAGGATCGAGAGCGCTGGTCGGTTCATCCAGGAGCAGAATCGGAGCATTCTTGAGAAAAGCTCGGGCGATGCCGATGCGTTGCCGTTGGCCGACGCTCAGGTGGCCGCCGCGCTCGCCCACGGCACTGGCGAAACCATGGGGCATTCTCATGATAAAGTCGTAGGCTTGAGCGCGCTGGGCAGCCTCGATGATCTGCTCATCGGTCGCGCCGGGCCGGCCATAGGCGATGTTTTCCTTGATGGTCGTGGAAAAGAGGACCGTATCTTGCAAAACCATTCCGATCTGCAAGCGGACCGACTTTTTTGTCAGGTCGCGCACATTTCGGTTATCGATGAAGACAGCGCCCGAGGTGGGGTCATAAAAGCGTGGGACGAGGCTCAGCAACGTGCTTTTACCGGCGCCAGTCCCTCCTACAAAGGCAACGCTTTCCCCTGCTGCGATGGATAAGTTGACGTCTTTCAAGATGAGGCGATCGGGCGAATAGCCAAAACTCACATCGCGAAAGGCAATCTCGCCATGAGCTTTTCCGATCGGCTTGGCATGAGGAGCATCCGGAACGTCATCCTCACGGTCGAGCACCTCGAAGCAGCGTGTGGCGGCAGCAGCGGCACCTTCCATTGCCCATGCCGTGTAGCTGAGTTGCTCCAGAGGCTGATAGAGCATGAGAAGATAAGTTGCGAAGACCGTTAAGTCTCCAAGGGTGAGAGCGCCGGCGAGGACTTGACGTGCTCCCACATAATACATGAGAGCGGTGCCGGCTGCCATCAGCGAGCCGACCACCAGCGAGCTCAGAATCGAGGTAACATTGAAGCGCAGTCCAGCTTCGAGACTTTGCGCCGCCCGCTTCCGGAACTGCCGGATCTCAAAGGATTCGCGGCCAAACGCGTGAACCATTCGAATTTGACTAATACCTTCCTGTGCTAGCGCGAGCAGGTCGCTTTCACGCTCTTGAATGGTCGTGGACTGCCGGCGAACTCGCTCCGCAAAATGACCGATCGCCCAGGCGACAAATGGAAGCACGGCCAGCGAAGTCAATGCCAACGGCCAGTTCATCCACACCATAATCCCAAAGGTCCAGACCAACATGACGACCGAGCTGAGAATGGTGGCAAAACCTTTGTTGTAGATCGTTTGGATGCTTTGCGAATCGTATGCCACCCGAAAACTCGAGTCGGAACTGCGGCGGGCGTCGTGGTACTTCAGAGGCAGTGATTGCAGGCAGGCATAAAGGTCCGTTCGCAGGCGCACCAAGGCGTTCAGACCCACCCTAATGAAAAGATAGTTGCCGACGAGGGTGATGAGAGCGCCGAGCACGCTCACTACCACCAAAATGAGGCAGAGCCAGAAGGCGATCTGCTCCGGCGGAGCGGAGCCGAACCAATGCTTGATGAATGCGCGCGCCTGCTCGCTGCCTTGCGTGACATCGGATGGCAACACACCGTCAACAATGTATTTGAAAGGCCACGGCTTGAGCGAATTTACAATGATCGCCACAAATGTGAGAACCACGCCTGTCAGCGTCGGCCAAAAATAGGGACGAAAATAACGAAGTGCTCGGGCGTAGATGAACACGAGCTTCCGTTGCTACTCCAAGCCTGTATGATTTTCAACGGGATTGCGCGAGCCCGGGCAAAGCCGTAACAAGATAATTTTCCC
>DATLIT010000162.1:0-3530 GCA_035539295.1 Terrimicrobiaceae bacterium
CCCAGCGCCGGGACGACCGATGTTTCCCCTCAGGAAGAGAAAGTTCATTACTTCCTCGATGGTTGCCACCGAATTGCGATGCTGGGTCAGCCCCATCGCCCAGCAGCAAATGATTCGATCCCTTTGCATGGCGACTTCCGCGGCTGTTCGAATTTGCTGGCGTGTCAGTCCGCTGCACTCCTCAATTTCGGCCCACTTCGTCTGGCGCAGTTCTTCGAGGAAGGGCTCAAAGCCGGCACAATATCGCTCAATGAATGAGCGATCGAACCCACTTCCTGGATTGCGTTCCTCGCAGCCGAGCATCTCAAGCATGATGCCCTTCATCACGGCGATGTCGCCATTCACCCGCACGGGCAGCCACAGATCGGAAATGGTCGTCGCTTTTCCCAAGAGAGCGGGAATCGCTTTCCGCGGAATCGCGAAGTCTTGCGGGTTGGTGAATCGCATCAAGCCGACCTCCGGGAGCACATTAATGCTGACGATCTTGCATCCTCGCTGCTTCGCGCGCTGAAGGCTGGTGAGCATGCGCGGGTGGTTGGTTCCCGGATTTTGACCGATCACGAAAATAGCGTCCGCTTTCTCAAAGTCCTCAAGACTGACAGACCCTTTCCCACTTCCGATGACGTGACGTAGTGCGCAGCCGCTGGACTGGTGGCACATATTCGAACAATCCGGCAGATTGTTGGTGCCAAACTGACGGACGAAGAGCTGATAGAGAAACGCGGCCTCATTGCTCGTTTTCCCGGAGGTGTAAAAGGCGGCCTCGTGAGGAGAGCGCAACTGGTTAAGAGCCGCGGCGACTTGGTTGAAAGCGGCAGCCCATTCAATGGGCTCATAGTGCGACGCTCCTTCGCGAAGAATCATAGGCGAAGTCAGTCGACCCTGATGCCCGAGCCAATGCTCAGACTTAGTTTGCAGCTCTGCGACCGAATACCGCGAAAAGAACTCCGGGGTGATTTGCTTTTTCGCTCCCTCGTGGGCCACTGCTTTAGCGCCATTCTCGCAGAATTCAGCGAAGCTTCGTTCATGATCGGGACTGGGCCATGCGCAACTTTGGCAGTTAAATCCGTCCTTTTGGTTGATCTTCCGTAAAGCTTGGATCGCCGCATAAGGCCTCATCTGACCGAAAATATGCTGCAAGGCCTTCAGGACGCCCATGAGACCGGCGGATCGTTTGCTCGGTGGTCGAACGACAGCGCTGTGCGCTTCGATTGGGGGCTGTGCACTGCTGGGCGAGCGTGCCGTGGTGGAAATCGTCGCGCTCATGCCACGCTGGTAGCTGCGGAATTTTCGAATTGTCCATCGAGCCGATAGCTCGCGGAGTAAACGTTAAATCGCCGATCGCGGACAAAGCCAAGAAGCGTCAGGCCGCACGCTCGAGCAAGCTCGACAGCAAGACTTGATGGAGCTCCGACGGCGGCAAAGATGGGGATGCCAGCTCGGACAGCTTTTTGGACGAGTTCAAAACTCGCGCGTCCACTCACGAAAAGGACGCTGTTCTCAAGGGGAACGCGTCCATTGAGCCACGCGGCGCCAATAAGCTTGTCGACCGCGTTATGCCGTCCGACATCCTCTCTGACCGCAAGAAGATCACCGTGTGTGTCGAACAGCGCGGCGGCGTGCAACCCACCGGTGTCTGCAAAGACATGCTGCGCCCTTTTTAGCTGGCTTGGCAACGAGTGAACCGTCGCGACCGAGAGGCGCAGAGAGCTGTTTGCACGGGGAACATTGAGCAGCAGCCTCTGCACGGCCTCGAGCGTTGCTTTGCCGCAAATCCCGCAGCTTGAGGTCGTGTAAAAATGCCGCTCGAGGTGCTTGAAATCAAACCGCACACCCGCTGCGAGATGAATGCGGACCAAGTTGGTAGAGTTGCTTTCGTTCCGTTCGATTCTGGCGAGCTCGGATCGGCGATTCAAAAGTCCTTCGCCAAAGAGGAAGCCAGTTGCCAGCTCCTCGTCATTGCCCGGCGTGCGCATTGTCACGGAGATCGAGCGGATTGCTCCGACACCCTTGCGCTCGAATCCAATCTGGATTTCCAGGGGCTCCTCGACGGCCACCTTGTCACGATCCACCGCTACGCTGTCGCCTTGGACCCGGCACAGCTTAATACAAGAGGTGTTGGAGGCGCTTGGCATCTTCGATCTCCTCTCTTGTGAATACATACCACATCATCGAGGTGGCAAGTGGCCTTTCATGCCAGCGGCGCGTCCAGAGAGTGGACGACCCTCCTCCTTGTCACGGGCGACCATGGAGGGAGATTGAAGATACTTGAATAGTCCGCCTGGTGGGAGGATCATCGCAGAAGATGGGAACACCAGCGGAAGTTTTAAACGGCAGCGGTTTTAAATGACGCAGGCGTTGACAGGGAAGCAGGCGCAGACCGGCGCGGAAGAGTGGAGCGATTCCCTTCTTCGCTTTTGTATGCCATCAACACGAAGATTGGCGCTCATGGCTTGGGTGTTCCCGCGCTAGAAACCCTCAAGCTCTCGCACGCCCTCGGATTTTTGGAGAAAGCAGTTTGTTGGGGTAACCTGAGTGACGCGATCCCGAAGGAATTGATTCGCTCCCTGCACTCGCATCCGACGCGACTGCTTTCCTGGATGGGCCGGAAATATTACACGCCGCTCAAGCGTCGGACGATCGCTCACATCGCCAGGCAGGAACTAGCAAGAGGGCGCTACGATTGCTTTCACGGCTGGTCGGGGGAAAGCCTTGGAGCCCTCCGTGAGGCAAAAAGCGTGGCCTGCCGACGTTGCTTGACATACCGCCGTGCCACCGAGACAAGGGCAAGAAGAAACCGCGGGTCACCAAGCGAGAGCGTGACCTTCGGACTGCGCCAATCCCCCAGCGTTGGTTGAATCGCATCCTGATCATGCGAAGCGAGGTCCTCGACGAATACGATCTCGCCGATCTGATTCTCGTCTTCTCGCAGGCCGCCAAGGAGTCATTCTTAGATGTCGGTTTTGACGAACGCAGGCTGTTTTACGTTGCGCAAGGCGTCAACATAGAAGAATACCCGCTGGGAATCCCTCCTGATCATTTTCGACTCATTTTCGTTGGATCTTTCATCAAGCGAAAAGGCGTCCATCACCTGCTCCAGGTTTGGAAGACCCTAAATCTCAAAAACGCCGAGCTCGTGATCGTTGGCGGTCTCACTGCGGAATTGAGTCCTATGTAAAGGAATTCCACAGTCTAACTTTCAAACTCACGGGATTTGTGGAGGATGTCGGGGCTGAGCTCGGCAAATCGACGGCGCTTGTCTTCCCCTCGGAATCGGAGGGCAGTGCCAAGGTGAATTACGAAGCAGCCGCCTGCGGACTTGCGCAGATTACCACGCGCGAGTCAGGTGATGTGGTCGTGGACGGCTACAATGGAAGAATTATTCCCCCGAACGATCCTGACGCCCTCGCCGAGGCAATTCTGGACTTTTACAATAATCCGGGAAAGCTTCGGCTGATGGGAGTAAACGGTCGCCAGCGAGTCAGGGAAAACTTTACTTGGGAACACTATCGACACAGGCTCGCGGAAGC
>DATLIT010000163.1:0-3550 GCA_035539295.1 Terrimicrobiaceae bacterium
GATCATAGCCTTCCTTGACCAGGAATCGTTTGGCGTCATCGGAGAGCTCCAAGCTAATCTTTCTGTCGCCAAGGCGCTGGAGGAGCCGCTTGAGTTGGAAGTCGACAATCTTGGTGATCTGCCGATCATCCAGACGGTCGAAGATGATGATCTCATCGACGCGATTGAGAAACTCGGGACGGAAATGCGCGCGCAACGCTTCGGTGACCCGGCGGTCTCGCTCCTCCTTCGGGAGGTCCTCCATGATGTATTGGCTGCCGATGTTTGACGTCATGATGATCACCGTGTTTTTGAAATCGACGGTTCGCCCTTGGCCGTCGGTGATGCGGCCATCATCGAGCACCTGGAGGAAGACATTGAAGACGTCGTGGTGAGCTTTTTCAATCTCGTCGAAGAGCACGACAGAATAAGGTCGGCGACGAACGGCTTCGCTCAGTTGTCCGCCCTCTTCATAGCCAACATAACCTGGAGGTGCGCCGATGAGTCGCGCTACGGTGTGCTTCTCCATGTATTCGCTCATATCGATCCGGATTATGGCCCGTTCATCATCGAAGAGAAATTCCGCCAGTGCCTTGGAGAGTTCCGTCTTTCCGACGCCCGTCGGCCCAAGGAAAATGAAGGAACCGATGGGACGATTTTCGTCCTGGAGTCCCGCCCGTGCACGGCGGACCGCATTCGAGACGGCGCGAATCGCCCTTTCCTGGCCGATGACACGCTCCATTAGTCTCTCTTCCATTTTGACGAGCTTTTGACGTTCGCCCTCCTGCAGGCGTGAAACGGGAATACCAGTCCAGCTCGAGACGACTTTGGCAATGTCCTCTTCGGTGACTTCCTCCTTCAGGAGGATGTGGCTGCCGGCGGCTTCTTTGGTTTTCAAGTCATCCAGCTGGCTTTGCAGCTCCGGGATTTTTCCGTATTGGATTTCCGAAGCGCGCTGGAGGTCTCCTCTTCTCTGCGCCTGCTCGAGTTCAGTTCTGAGCTGGTCGATCTGTTCGCCGATCTTCTGCGATTTGGTAATTTCTTCCTTTTCCTTCTGCCATTGCGCCTTGAGCCGGGTTGACTGCTCTTTGAGATCGGCGAGCTCCTTCTCGAGCTTGTTGAGACGCTCCTTGCTGGGAGTGTCTCGTTCTTTCTTGAGCGCCTGTTTTTCCATCTCGAGTTGCATGATCTGGCGCTCGAGTTGGTCGATTTCGGTCGGCATCGAATCGAGTTCGATCTTTAGGCGGGAGGCCGCTTCGTCGACAAGATCCACGGCCTTGTCTGGCAAGAAGCGGTCGCTGATGTAGCGATGCGAGAGCGTGGCGGCCGCGATCAGGGCCGCATCCTGGATGCGAACGCCATGGTGCACTTCGTAGCGTTCCTTGAGGCCGCGAAGGATGGCGATGGTATCCTCCACGCTTGGCTCATCGACCATGACGGGTTGGAAGCGTCGCTCGAGGGCGGCATCCTTTTCGATGTATTTGCGATATTCGTCGAGTGTTGTGGCGCCGATAGTGTGCAGTTCGCCGCGAGCGAGCTGTGGTTTGAGCATATTGGAAGCGTCGGCGGAGCCTTCGGCTGCGCCTGCGCCCACAATGGTATGGAGCTCGTCGATAAAAAGGATGATCTTGCCCTCAGAAGCGGTCACTTCCTTGAGGAAAGCTTTTAGCCGGTCCTCGAACTCACCGCGGAACTTGGCGCCTGCGATCATGGCTCCGATGTCCATGGCAATGATCCGTTTGTTCTTGAGGGATTCGGGGACATCCCCGGCCACAATGCGCCTGGCGAGTCCCTCGACGATGGCCGTCTTGCCGACGCCTGGCTCCCCGATGAGGACTGGGTTGTTCTTGGTCCGGCGAGAGAGGACCTGCATCGTGCGTCGGATTTCGTTGTCGCGGCCGATCACCGGATCGATCTTTCCCTTGCGAGCGAGCTCGGTGAGATCGCGGCCGTACTTTTCCAGAGTCTGGTATTTGCCTTCGGGGTCCTGATCGGTCACGCGCTGGTTGCCACGGATGCTTTGCAGGCTCTGCATGAGCTTCTGCCGGTTGACGCCCGCATTCTTCAGCATGGCTGCCGCAGGAGTTCCAGACTCCAGAACTGCGAGCAGGAAGTGCTCAGCGCTGAGGAATTCGTCCTTAAGCTTGCCCATTTCGCCTTCCGCGGCATCAATCATCTTTCGAAGGTCCGCGCCCAGGTGCGGGGAGGCGCCACCATGCACGGTTGCACGTCGGGAGAGCTCAGCTTCGAGCTGCTTCTCGAGTTGGGCGGGATTTATTCCCAAACCCTCGAGCACAGGTCGGGCCAGACCGTCTACTTGCTTGAGCAGCGCCAGCAGAAAGTGCTCGGTGGTAATCTCAGAATGATTCGCTTTTGAGGCCAGGTCCAGAGACGTGTTGAAGGCCTCCTGCATCTTGGCAGTGAATTTTTCAGGACTCATACGAAACTCCCTAAGTTAACATGTTGTCGAAGCGCAACGAGGCAAAATAACCCTCTTCGCGCAGCCCAATCGCCCGGGTTTCCCCTTAACTCTCCGGTCAGGTGGTTAGGTTCAAAGCGCTCTCGATATCGCTCAAAACTATATCGAGCGGCATTTGCACCGAATAGCGACAATAGAGGGTTTGTGTGGTCGCGAAGGAGCCGTTCTCGTAGTACTTGTTAGCCGGAGCGCCCGCGCCGCAGTAGCCGTAGTACGGGCAAGTCTCGGCGCATCGTTTGATCCCAGTCTGGATATCCGCGAGCGCTTGACGAAACTTGGGAGTTTCCAGCGCATCCGCGAAGTGGTCGCGGAGGACGTTCCCAAAGCAGAACTCACCGTAGGGCTCGAGCGACATCCCAAGAAGCTCCGGAGAGTAAGTGGAAAAATTTCCTTCGGAGTCGACGCTGACGATTCCAAATGGACGCACCTGTTCGTTGAACCAAGGGAAGTCAAATTCTCGCAGAGAGATGCCCGAACGAATCTTTTGTTCTGCTGCCGCGAATTCACGAATGGTGATGCTTCCGCGCCTCTTCTGATTTTCGAAGATCGTTTGATAGAACTGGCGCACGCGTTCTTCGTGTCCGGCGCCAAGAGTGGAGACGGCGTGCTTCGCCTCGACTTCTTCGATATTGAAGCCCAGGCGTTCGACACCCGCCGTCTCGAAGAAGTGGTAGATT
Organism: Terrimicrobiaceae bacterium; assembly: GCA_035539295.1. Taxonomy (GTDB): domain Bacteria; phylum Verrucomicrobiota; class Verrucomicrobiia; order Chthoniobacterales; family Terrimicrobiaceae; genus DASTFP01. The sequence continues at coordinate 3,136 of DATLIT010000163.1, forward strand.
TCCCGCGCGTGTCCAAGAGCCTCGCCGGTAATCACGGCGATTACGTGGAAGGGAATGTCGTTGTCCTTCAACAATTGGAGGCCGCGCATCGCTGCCCGGTGGCTGCCGTCGCCTCGCCGGGTCTTGCGGTGCAGGTCGTGAAGAAAATCCGGTCCGTCAATGCTAAGTCCGACACGAATGTCGTGCCTCTTGATAAAGTCGCACCACCGTTGGTTCAGCAAGGTGCCGTTAGACTGAATGGAATGGACGATATTCGCCTGGCTCGGAGCAGCTACTGAAATGGTTGCGAGCGCCTCTTCGTACCACGAGATCGGCACCGCCAATGGTTCTCCCGCATGCCAGATGATCGTCAATTCGCCACGAACGAGGTCGGACGCGTAGGTTTTCTCGATGGCGGAAGCGAGCACCTGCATGC
>DATLIT010000164.1:0-4478 GCA_035539295.1 Terrimicrobiaceae bacterium
GGTGGGACTTGCGAACGTCACGGTCGGAAACCTTGTCTCCGCCGATGGCAAGGATCCTTTGACGACGATCGTCTCGACGAATCCAGTTTACGCCTATGCCGACGTCGATGAGCGTTCCTTGCTGCGCTACATCCGCTACTATCAAAGCAAGCAAAAGGGCCCTGAAGATGCGGAGGAAGTGAAGGTCCCGATCGAGTTGTCATTGCAGGACGAATCGGGCTTTCCGCACACCGGCTACATTGACTTTCTCGACAATCGTGTCGACCCAGCGACGGGCACCATCCGGATCCGAGGCGTCTTCGACTTCGAAAATGGTCTGCTTGGGCCAGGGCTTTTCGTTCGCGTGCGCATTCCCGCGGGATTGCCATACAACGCCATCCTGGTGCCGCAGCGTTGTGTGGCTTCCGATCAGGGACAGAAGTATGTTGTCGTCGTCAGTAAGGAGAATACGGCTGAGTTTCAACCGATCGAGCTCGGGACGCTTTTTGACACCATGCAGGTTGTCAAGAGCGGTGTGCAAGTCGGTGAAACTGTCGTGGTGGACGGCCTGCTGAAGGTGCGCCCGGGGGAGAAAGTAGATCCTAAGCCCGCGGATTCTGGCACTCCGGCTCCAGCGACTCAGGCTGCGAAATAGAACGTGAATATTAGCCAGTTCTTTATCGACCGTCCGATCTTCGCGACGGTTCTTTCCCTGGTTATCACGATCGTTGGCGGCCTTGCTTTGCTGAGTTTGCCGATTGCTCAATACCCAGACATCGTTCCGCCAACCGTCCAGGTTTCAGCGAGCTTTCCCGGGGCCAATGCCAAGACGATCGCCGAAACCATTGCGGCGCCCATTGAGCAGCAGGTTAATGGCGTCGAAAATATGCTCTATATGTCCTCGCAGTCAGCGAGCGACGGTTCCTATGCGTTGACGATTACCTTTAAGCTTGGCACCAACCTGGATACGGCGCAGGTGCTTGTGCAGAACCGAGTCAACCTTGCCCTGCCGATCCTCCCCGAGGACGTGCGACGCACGGGCGTTTCCGTCAACAAGCAATCTGCCTCGATGATCCTGTGCGTGAATTTGATTTCCCCAGATAATTCGCGCGACGAACTCTATCTCAACAACTACGCCATCCTTCAAGTCAAGGACACGTTGGCACGGGTCGAAGGAGTTGGCGCGATCAACATCTTCGGCTCCGAGTACTCGATGCGGATCTGGTTGGATCCGAACAAACTGGCGTCCCTCGGGCTGACCGCCTCCGACGTTGTCGCGGCTGTGCAGGAACAGAATAGGCAGGTTGCCGCGGGCATAGTTGGCCAGCAGCCGGCTCCCACGGGCACCGAGTTTCAGCTGGTTGTCAATGCTCAGGGCCGCTTGATCGATCCCCAGGAATTCTCCCGCATCGTCGTCAAGCGCGGCGACCGAGGCGAAGTCGTCCGCCTGAGTGATCTCGGCTCGGTCGAAATCGGCGCCAAGTCTTATGCGGTTAGAGCTACTCTGGACGACAAGCCGACGGCAACATTGGCAGTCTATCAATTACCCGGCAGCAATGCGCTTTCCACCGCCGAGGCGATTCGCAAGACGATGGATAGGCTTAAGCAGGATTTTCCGCGGGGCGTCGACTATAGGATTGTCTATGACACGACCGTATTCGTCCACGAGTCGATTTCTGCAGTTCAGCACACCTTGATTGAAGCTGTCCTGCTGGTCGCTATCGTCGTGATGTTATTTTTGCAAACGTGGCGGGCGGCAATCATTCCGCTCATCGCCGTGCCGGTTTCTCTTATTGGGACCTTTGCGGCCATGGCGGCTTTCGGATTTTCGCTTAACACGATCTCGCTTTTCGGTCTTGTCCTGGCGATCGGGATTGTGGTCGACGATGCGATTGTCGTCGTCGAGGCTATTGAACATAAGCTTAGTCTTGGACTGTCACCACGCGACGCGGCCCGTCAGGCCATGAACGAAGTCGGTGGAGCTGTGATAGCGGTCGCCTTGGTCTTGTCCGCGGTCTTCATCCCGACGGCATTTATGACCGGAATCTCCGGTGAATTCTTCCGCCAGTTTGCCCTGACGATAGCCGTCTCAACGATCATCTCGGCGTTCAACTCGCTGACAATGAGCCCGGCGATGAGTGTAATACTCTTGAAGCCGCATGGAGAGCAGAAGGACATCCTGACTCGATTTTTCAATGCGACCCTCGGCTGGTTCTTCCGGGGATTCAACAGAGGGTTCGATTGGATGACCGAGCGTTACGGACGATCAGTGGCGGGTCTCGCGCGCAAAATCGCGATCGTCATGATCCTTTACTTCGGTTTGCTCGTCCTGACCGGCTATGGATTCAGGATCACGCCGACCGGCTTTGTTCCCCAACAAGATCAAGGATATCTGCTGGTTGGCTGCCAACTGCCCGACGGCGCCTCGCTAGAGCGAACCCAAGCGGTCACCGCCAAAGCATTGGCCATGATCAAAGAAACGCCGGGCGTTAAGACGACCCTTATTATCAACGGATTTTCAATCCTCACCGGCACCTCGACATCGAACGTCGCTTCGCTCTTCGTGATCTTGGATGAGTTTCACGACCGGAAAGGTCCCAACCTCACTGCCGATGCGATTGTCGGTGATCTCCGCAGGAAATTTTCAACCATCCCGGAGGCTCTGATCCTCGCCTTCGGCCCCCCTCCAATTCAGGGCGTGGGCAGTACCGGCGGGTTCACCTTGATGGTCCAGGATCGGCGCGGTGGCAATTTCAAACAACTCGAGGCCGTCTCGCAAAGCTTGGTCGATGCTGGTGAAAAGCGACCTGAACTGGTTGGCATGTTCTCTGGCTTCCGCGCGGAAACTCCCGAGATCTATGTCGACGTCGATCGCTCGAAGGCGAAAAGCATGGATGTGCCACTCAATAGCATCTTTGACGCCCTGCAAATCTACTTAGGATCCGCGTATGTGAACGACTTTACCTTTCTTGGACGTTCCTTCCAGGTGAACGTGCAAGCGGATAGCAAGTTCCGTGTCACCCCAGCCGATATTCTCAAGCTGAAGACGCGGAACGCCGCTGGGCAGATGGTCCCGCTGAGTACCATGGCGTCGATTAAGGAGACTTACGGCCCGGGTTTTATTACGCGCTACAATCTCTACACCGCATCGGCAATCTCAGGGAATAGCAGCCCTGGCTATAGTTCCGGTGACGCTATTAGCATTATGGAGCAGTTATCTCGCCAACTACTTCCGCCCGGCTTTGGTTTTGAATGGACCGACATGGCCTTTCAGCAGATTTTGGCAGGAAACACGGCCCTGTTCATCTTTCCGCTTTGCGTCCTTTTCGTGTTTCTGACACTTGCGGCGCAGTACGAGAGCTGGGCCTTGCCTTTCGCTATCATTCTCATCGTCCCCATGTGTCTCCTCTCCTCGCTGGCGGGAGTGCTGTTGCGGGGAATGGATAACAACATATTTACTCAGATTGGCTTTGTCGTCCTCGTCGGCCTCGCCTGTAAGAACGCCATTCTTATCGTTGAGTATGCCAAGCAGATCGAGGACCAGGGCAAGGATCCGGTTGCAGCGGTAATTGAGGCTTGCAAACTCCGGCTGCGCCCAATTCTGATGACTTCGTTTGCTTTCATTGCCGGAGTTGTCCCGCTCGTCGTTGGAACCGGCGCCGGCGCCGAGATGAGACAGACACTGGGCACAGCTGTGTTCTCCGGAATGTTGGGCGTGACGATTTTCGGAATCTTTCTCACGCCGGTGTTCTATGTGTTGATTCGCAGAATCGCTAAGTCACGAAAGGTGCCCGCGCCACAACCCTCCCTGCAACCCGCCGTGGAGGTCCGATGATTCTTCGCCGGAAAGCTTGGCGAGTCAAATAAGAGCCGTTGCCACCCCGGAGACGATAAGGGCCACCGCCCAGGCCAGATCAAAGTTGAACCAGGCGCGCCGGAGAATACGCACCCCCAGTTTTTCGTAGACGACAAACGCCACCAAGCCAGCAACAAGGAGATGGCCGAGCGTGTGCACGAGGACGGCGAGCGTCGCGAGCCAAGGACTATTAAGAAGATCCAGATCGGTTCCATGGCCGGAATGCGCATGCGCAGTGTCAGTGTGATTAGCGCTCGCCTGCTGTCCCGCCCCAAGAAAAACCGGGACAAGCATGAGACCGGCCCCGTGCGCGGAGGCCATCAGGAAGGACCAGATTATCAGATCGCCGAAGCCGACGCGCATGCCCACCCATCGTGGGTGGCGCGCGCGAACCAGTCGGTAGACCCCGAAGCTAACAAGTGCCAGAGTCGCCAACCAGCGAACGGTTTCGTAGCTGATGCTCGCATGCATGAGCGCGACGACCGCCACAATCAACCCGACGGAGAGCGCGTGTCCCACTGCGATCGGTGGGAGTGCACGCCACACTGCCGAACGCTGCCGCTCTTGCAGACCCAAGGCGACTGCAAAGAGCCAGCCCATCCCCGGATTAATGCCGTGAAAGGCGCCAAGGCCGAGCAGCGCC
>DATLIT010000165.1:0-2318 GCA_035539295.1 Terrimicrobiaceae bacterium
CGGCAAAAGGGCCATCATCGAACATCTACCGGAGCAGCAGGGCGACATGCCGCTCACGTGTGCGGACATTGACAAAGCGCGCACCCTGCTTGGTTATCACCCGCGCGTAAAAATATCTGAAGGCATCCCAAAATTTGTCGACTGGTATCTCAAGCAGCAGAAGCGATGACCGTTCTCGACCTGCTGCGCGAGTTGATTCGCATTCCGAGCGTCAATCCTGATGGCGATCCGGGGACAACACACACTGGCGAAAAAGAGTGCGCGAAGTTCGTTGCCGATTTCCTCCAGTCGTGCGGCGCCAAAGCATGGCTCGAAGAGGTTTTGCCCGACAGGCCGAACGTTCTCGGGCGCTTTCCTTCCGTCGGCAATGCGAAGCCACGGCTCCTCTTCGCACCGCATACCGACACGGTGAGTGTTGCCGGCATGAGCATCGACCCGTTTTCCGGCGAGTTGCGCGAGGGTAAGATTTGGGGCCGCGGGGCGGCGGACACCAAAGGTCCTATGGCCGCGATGCTCTTTGCCTTGCTCGAGTGCAAGGACATTCTGCCAGAGCTCTCTCACGAGATTTGGTTTGCGGGATTCATGGGCGAGGAAGCTGGCCAGCAGGGCGCCAAAGCCCTCTCCAGCAAAGAAAAATTCGATTTTGCGATCGTTGGTGAACCCACGCGCTTGCAGACGGTCAATCGGCACAAAGGATCGGTCTGGTTGACACTCCGGGCCCACGGACGCGCTGCGCACGCCTCCACACCCCAGATCGGCGAGAATGCCATCGAAAAGATTTTAGCCGTGACAGACATGCTTCGTAGGGAGCTCTCGGCGCACTTTGGCGGCTGCTCCGACGAGACACTCGGGCCCCTGACGTTCAACCTGGGGACGATCCAAGGCGGAAGTAAGATCAACATTGTGCCTGACCATTGTGAGGCGAAAATCGATATTAGGACTGTCCCTGGTCAAAACCTTGCCCCATTGCTGGATTCCTTGGCCAAACAATTCGCCGCAGTTGAGTTCGAACCGCGAATTTTGGATCCGCTCCAGACCGATCCCGGCCACCCATTTATCCGATTGCTTGATGCCTGCGGTGCGCGCTGCGTCGGCGCACCTTGGTACTGTGATGCAGCCTTCCTTGCCGCCGCCGGGACACCTGCGGTGGCGCTCGGACCGGGTTCGATGGAGCAGGCGCATACCGCTGATGAATGGATTTCTCTGGCCGATCTGCAAGCGGGCGTGGAATTTTTCAAGACCCTCTTGAGAAAGCTGAGGTCGACCTGAAGTATGACGCGCCTATGTCTAGGAGTCTTAAGTTTTAAGAGGGAAGTTTCGCGGAATGAGTTGGGCTCGCCTTAAAACTTCAATCTTAAAACGTAAAACTTGGTAGCGCGGCGTGCGAACGCCGATGCTCATACCGAGAGCGGGAAGCAAATTGGCGGCCCTAGGTGCGATTCCGTTTGAGTTGCGATGGCCGGAGAATTCATGCTCAATACTCGCCCGTTTCTCACAATGTCAGAGCAGACCGCCATCTCTCCAAAGCGCCACGAGGATTTTCCCGAATGGTATCAACAAGTCATTCGGGCGGCCGATCTCGCCGAGAATTCCGAAGTGCGAGGGTGCATGGTCATCAAGCCGTGGGGCTACGCTCTCTGGGAGCGAATGCAATCCGTCCTCGACGGGATGTTCAAGGCGACCGGTCACCGCAATGCGTATTTCCCCCTATTCATTCCGTTGAGTTATCTGGAGAGGGAGGCTGCGCACGTCGAAGGTTTCGCCAAAGAATGCGCTGTCGTCACGCATCATCGCCTGGAGAGCAAGGAGGGCAAACTGGTGCCTGCCGGCAAGCTGACGGAGCCCCTCGTCGTGCGGCCCACATCAGAGACGATCATCGGTGCAGCCTACGCGCGCTGGATCAAGTCGTGGCGCGACCTCCCCGTGCTTCTCAACCAATGGGCAAATGTTGTTCGCTGGGAGCTTAGACCGCGATTGTTCCTGCGGACGTCGGAGTTCCTCTGGCAAGAGGGCCACACGGCGCACGAGACTGAGGCCGAAGCGCTCGCCGAGACCATGAAAATGCTTGGAGTCTACAAGAGCTTCGCGCGGGACTATCTGGCAATTCCGATAATCGCCGGTGAGAAGACGGAAAGTGAGCGCTTTCCCGGGGCAGTCCGGACGCTTTGCATCGAGGCGATGGTCCAGGATCGAAAAGCGATCCAGGCGGGCACGTCGCATTTCCTGGGACAGAACTTTTCGAAGGCTTCCGGGATCCAGTTTCAATCGCGCGACGGCGAGCTCGAATATGCGTGGACGACCAGCTGGGGAATGACCAC
>DATLIT010000166.1:0-4170 GCA_035539295.1 Terrimicrobiaceae bacterium
CCATTTTTCACAACCAAGGGCGTTGGCTCCGGCAAAGGGCTTGGCCTGACTATCAGCCAAGGAATTGTCGGGGATCGTCACGGTGGAGAAATCGAAGTGGAGTCAAGGCCCGGGGAGACACGCTTCATCGTGCGATTGCCGGTCCATCGGATCGAGCGAACCGATACCCCGGAGGCACTCGTAACCAACCGCGCGGTGATGGCAGAGCTCGCCCAACGTTTCGAAGAGATTGAACCGGTCACCTCTTCACCCCTCGTGCCTGTTTCGGACGGTGCATTCGCCTCCGTTTTCGATGTTCCCCTCTTCGCGACGATGGGCAGCCTGGAGCGCGCCTGCTTTTCGACCGGACACGAGGTGGGATTCAAAATCGGCGACACGGTCATTAGTGAGGGGGACGCGTCGAACTATTTCCACGTGATGCTCGCAGGTGAGTTGCGCGTGACGAAGTTCTTCGACAATCAGGAGATTTTCCTCGGGGTGTTGGAACCGGGTGAATTCTTCGGCGAGATCCAGATCCTGCTCGATATGTCACACGTGGTTCGTATTCGAGCGATCAGCAACGGCCGCATGTTTCGCCTTCCGCGGGCCGGATTTTGGGATTTGCTTCGCACGGCGCCGCAGGTTGCTCGGGAGATAATGCGAACTCTGGCAACCCGGTTGCGCAATATGGAAGGTTACACGCAGGAGCGGGAAAAACTTGCGCAACTCGGCGCGATGGCCGCCGGTCTCGCCCACGAGTTGAACAATCCGGCCACCGCTGCGCGCAAAGCTGCCCAATGTCTCCGCGAGAACGTCGAAGAGGTCCAGGATTTTGCCTGTGAGCTAAACCGGACGCTCAGCGCCGAGCAGTGGCAGCAGCTGGTTGCCGCCGCCAAGGAGGCCACCCGCTGCAACGCGACCCAGCCAAAGCTGAATCCTCTCGAACAGAGCGACCGGGAAGAGGCTGTCGAAAGCTGGCTCAACGCTCAGAATGTCGAGGACGCCTGGGAATTGGCCCCCGTGCTCGTAAACGCACGCATCGATGACGAAGAGCTCGAAGCCTTGAAAAGGATGGTGCCAGCGCAGGAGCTCACAAATGCTCTCCGCTGGCTCACTGCCAATATCACCACGCGCGACCTGCTCAAATCGATCACGCACTCAACCGAGCGAATCTCAGAACTGGTTGATGCCGTGAAATCCTATTCATTCATGGATCAGGCGCCGTGGCAGGAGATCGATGTCCACGAGGGAATTGAGAATACGTTGATTATCCTGGGTCACAAACTGAAAAACGCCACCGTCACGCGCGACTTTGACCGCACCCTGCCGCAAATCTGCGCCTACGGCGGCGAGCTTAATCAGGTGTGGACCAACCTCATCGACAATGCCGTCTATGCGGTGAACGGAACTGGACGGATCGACATTAGGACCCGGCGGGACGGTCCCTACTTCCTCGTCGAAATCTCCGATAACGGCAGCGGCATTCCTCCTGAAGCCCAGCCGCATATTTTTTCCGTCCCGTTCTTCACCACCAAGGGTCGCTCGGGAACCGGCCTCGGATTGATTATCAGCCACAGAATCGTTGTCGAGCGTCATGGCGGAAAAATCGATTTTACCACCGGGCCGAATGGCACCCGCTTTAGCGTCAGGCTTCCTTTCGAATCGGCCGAACACTAGTTCTGTCGCGAGAGCGGCATTCCCGCCCAAAAGAGTCGTCGGCGCTCGGGACAGCACCGCTCCAGAGCTGCTGCAGATCTCCATCAATCTTGCTTACCGTCGTCGAGAAATTAGTTCGAATTCGAATTTGACTAATCAGTCAATTTCCCGCAAGTTTTGGCATGCCGAGGACGAGCACCGCCAAGGAACGCCTCACCGAGGCCGCCTTGAAGATGATTTGGCGGCACAGCTATGGGGCGACGTCCGTCGATGCGATCTGCGATCAAGCCAAGGTCAAGAAGGGGAGCTTCTATTACTTTTTTAAGTCAAAGTGTGACTTGGCCGTGGCAGCGCTCGAGGCTGACTGGAAGGCGCAGCGTGCGCAGCTTGACACCATCTTTTCGCCGACGGTGCCACCGCTCGAGCGGTTGAGACTCTACTTCGAGTTCAGCTTGGAGCACCTCCAGAAAATCAAGGAAGAATGCGGGGCGGTGCTGGGCTGTCCTCTCAATGCGCTCGGCAGCGAGGTGTGCACGCAGGACACCGCCCTGCGCGCTAAAATTCACGAGATCCTTGATCGGAAATTGACCTACTTTGAATCCGTAATTCGAGATGCGCATGCCCAAGGCCTAATTGTCGCTCCCGACGCCAAAGCCAAGGCAAGGACGCTTTTTATGTTCACCCAGGGGGCCCTCACTCAAGCCCGCATCCAAAATAATCTCGAACTCCTCGCGGATATCTATCCCTGCACCCTTGACCTCCTCGGAGCTCCCGCCCCCGAACCAAGCCGATGAGTTTTTCCTTTCTCAGTTATAGACGACTAGTCAAATATAATGGAGGAGAACGAAGCGATGAATGGAATCCTAACGACAAGCTTCCGGGCTATGCCGGACTCTTTTGAGATCTATTGCGGGAGGGTGACGGCGGCGGTGCGGGAGCTCAAGGCGCGGCTGCGGGCGCGATACGAAAGCCGTTTTCCTGGCGAGGTGGTGCGGATTGGCGAGGCGATTCGGCAGGCAGAGATGGTTGCCTGGCAGACGGATTTTCCGCATTTGTTTCTGCCGGATCTGGCGGAGGAAGCGATTGCGCAGCTCTCATTTTCCACAACATCGGAGGATAAAAATGAATCCAGGACATTTGCACATATGGCCTCAGGCGTGTGTTGAGAGAGCGATCGAGCTAGGTGCAAAACATTGCGATGCCAAGCAATGTTTCGTCTCCGTCTCGTGGCTCGCGCAGCAGGTTTTCTATTTGCCATGTTCAGCGGCTGCTGGAAAGCAACCGCTGAACGGCCGCCGCTGGCACGTTTGGTAAGCGTTGTTGGATAAGCGTGAGCCTTGTGTCGGCCGTGTCTCCACGGCCGCGGGTGCGCTCGGCGATGAGAGGCGCGCAGGCGCCCCGCTACCAACACTGACTACCATCTCGCCTGCGCGCCAATGCAAATGTTACCCGCGTTCTCAACGGGAGAGTTGTGGTAGTTTTCTTTCGCCGGTTTGAAAACTATTCTGGGCATAATTTTCAAAGGGCTTCTCTGCCTCAGTTTCGGAGTGATGGTCGCAATCGGTGCGCTGATGGCTTACGGACTGGTGCCAGCAATTCGGGGAGGTCAGGCCTCGGAACTGATGGCCTGGGAAACTTTCGTTCACCCGAGGCAAGAGGGCGTGCTTGGCAAATTATTCTTCAGCCTTTCGGCGATCAATTTGGTGCTCATCTGGGGATGGCTGATACATTGTGCTGCCAGACTTGATGTCCTGCGACTCTTTGCCGGGGTTCTCGCAGGAGCGGCGATCATAGCGGCGTTGTTGTTTCTTACCCCCTCATATTGCGCACGTTTACCAGATTCCGTAAGCAAGGTTGCAGAGCACAGACAGATGACGCAGACGCGTTAAAGGTAGTGCCAACCGCCTGACGAGAGGGCCTTGGCACAAGGGCCTCTGCAATTGTTCGATGCCTCGAATCGAAAATTCCGGGGTGCGATTTCCTCGGTCACGCGGTTCCCAGCCGCGATATGCGTGCGATGGCGGGAGGATGCGAATCGTAGAACGCCGAGTGCAACGGGTCTGGGGTCAAGGTGGCGGCGTTGTCCTTATAGAGCTTTACCAGAGCACTCTCGAGGTCGGTCGCCTCGGCGTGGGCGGAGGAATAAGCGTCGGCTTCGAACTCGTGCCGCCGTGAAAAGCAACTCGAGAGCGGCTGAAGAAAGAAAAGGAAAACGGGCGCGACCATCATAAAGAGAATCAACCCCGCTGCCGGGCCGGGTGTAGGAACTCCGAGCCCTTCATAGAACCAGCGTTGGTCGATCAACTGGCCAAGTCCCCAGAGGAGTCCAAAAGAAGCGGCAAAGAGCAGGAGTGCGCGTTTCCAGATGTGCAGCAGTTTGTGGTGACCAAGTTCATGGGCGAGAACCGCTTCAATCTCAGACGGCGTCAGTCGGCCGAGCAGTGTGTCGAAGAAGACGATGCGCTTGGCGGGACCGAAGCCGCTAAAGTACGCGTTGCCGTGGCTTGAGCGCTTCGAACCATCCATGACGAAGAG
>DATLIT010000167.1:0-3735 GCA_035539295.1 Terrimicrobiaceae bacterium
CTCCATGTCGAAGTGGCTCCCGGATCTCCGTTGATCATGGTCAAGCTGCACGGTTCCCATAGTCCGAAGCGCGGTGAGAACGTGACACTTTATTTTCCAGCGAGCCGGATCCACGTCTTCGGGCCGGATGACCGTGCGCTGGGGGCTGCGTAACGTCAAAGTGGCAGGGTCGAAGATTTTGTAACCTTTTGCCGAGGGCCTGTCTTCAGGCGATTGACACCACCGCCTCTACAACGAGGAGGTTGTAGCGGCCGGGCCCCCGCCGCCACCGAAAGCGCCTCGACCGTGGGGACACGGCCGATACAATCATGCTACTTGATGGCGCCGGCGGTCAGTCCGCGAACGAGTTGTCGCGAGACGATCATGCTGAAGACGATGACTGGAAGAGCCACGACGGTGCCGGTCGCCATGATTTGTCCCCACGGGAGCTCGTACCCGCTCATGAAGCTCGTCGCGACCACCGGCGCGGTCTTCGCTTCGCTGCGGGTCAGGATGAGTGCATAGAGCAGCTCATTCCAGGAGAAGATGAAACTGAATATCGCCGAAACGGCGATCGCGGGCATCGCGAGAGGTAGTCCGACTCTCCAGAATATGGCGAAGGAGTTGTAACCTTCCAGCGTCGCCGCTTCGTCCAGTTCTTTCGGAATATTGCGAAACTGATCGGCGCAAATCCAAACGACAATCGGCACATTGAAGGTCAAATAGATCAGAATGAGCGCCCAAGGCGTATCCAGCAGCTTGAGATTGCGAGCGATAAGAAAGAACGGCAGCGCGACGACGATCGGACTGAGCATCCGGTTGGAGATAAACCAAAACCAGATGTCGCGCTTTCCCTTGAAGTCGAACCGTGCGATCGCGTAAGCGGCCGGGGTCCCGAGCACGAGCGAAAGAACTACCGTGACCAAGGCGACGAAGAGAGAGTTCTTCAGGCTCTTGAGAATGTCGAACTTGCCAAAGGCATCGACATAGTTTTGCAAAGTCGGCTCGAAGAAGAATTGGGGTGTGGAGGAGAGAATGTCTGGCGGCGACTTGAGGGAAGCAGCCACCATCCAATAGAAGGGGAATACGCAGACGATCAGCACGATCAGGAGGCCAACAAAGTGCAGAAGGTTCTCTAACTTGAAGGGCGGACGCGCATCGCGTGATTTCATTTGGCCTCAGATTTCCTTGTAGACGTATTTGACGTAAAGACGCGAAAGAATCGTCGCCAGAACCAGCAGGACAATCGCCTGCGCGGATGCCAGCCCTTGGTCAAAGACCCGGAACCCGATGCGTTGGACGTAAACGCTAACCAGTTCCGTCGCCGAACCGGGACCACCACGCGTCATCGTGTAGACGACATCGAAAAGCTTGAGAATATCTGCTGTTCTCAGGATCAGGATGATCGTGATTCCCGGCAACATGAAGGGAAGCTGTACTCTCCAAAGGATCTGCCACCATTTTTCCGTCTCGAGACGCGCGGCCTCCTCGATTTCGAGCGGGACCATCGTCAGGCTCGAGAACAGGATGAGCGCGCAAAAGGGAGTCCATTGCCAATTCTCCATTATCGAGATAGAGACAAAGGCGAGGGTGGGATCGGCGAGCCAATCCGCCTTGGCGCCGAAGATCAGGCTCCAAAAATAATTGAGGACGCCAAAATCGCGATTGAACATCAGGCGTCCCATCAGTCCAACCACGGCAAAGGTGGTCGCCAGTGGGATGACGAGGGCGACGCGGTTGATCTTCTTGAGGAACTCGTTGCCGGGTTTGTGCAGCAGCAAGGCGATCGCCATTCCCAGACATAACTGAATCGGCAAGTTGATCACCAGGAAGAGCAAAGTCCGCAAGAGCGCTTCGCGAAAGGATTGGTCGGTCAGGAGTGCCAGGTAGTTTCCAAACCAGATAAACGGGGCGTTAAAAAGCGGCCAAATTCCCAGGATGCTCCCCTGGGGCTTGACCTTCGGAAGGATGAACTGATGGAGCGAGTTCCAGGCGGCAAAGAGCAGCGGAATGATGCCGACCAGGAAAAGGACGATGACCGCGGGAGCCAGGAAATACCAGGCGCCGGAGGAATAGGTCTTCTTTTCTTTTCCTGCTCTCATCCTGCCACGTCACTCCAGGTTCGGACGGCTACTCCTGACCGCCCCGAACGACTTTCCGGCTCGCCGGAGCAGCTCCAAAAACGATGATCTCAAAAAGCACCAGCTTCGCAAGCTCATAGAGGCTGCCCATAGGCAAAAGCCAGCTGGTTCTTGTGCTTTGGTCGTCGACGATCGTTTGAGAAAAGATTAACAAGACTCCGTCAGAGGCTTGCCCGTCGGATTGGGCAGTGAGGCAGAGCACTTTGGCGCCCTCCTGTCGTGCTGAAGTGGGCGCTCCGCTACTCGATGGCACCGTCGTGCGACAAGCGCACGTCCGCCATTATGGCGAGACAATTCCGAGGCAGAGCGGACGAGAGGCGCTCCCGCGCCCTTATTGCGCTAGTTTTTTCTTCCCGTCGTAATAGCCCGCTTTCTTTAGCACGTCTTCGACGAGCGTGCCGATCTTTTCAGATCCCTCCTTCACGGTTGTCTGACCGCTCATCATTTTGGTGCCCCACTCGGCAACGATGTCGGAGAGCTGCGGCCATTCCGCGAAGCGCGGGCGAAATTCGGGCACGCCCTGTTGCCAAGACTCCACCATCGGAGGGATGAAGGGGAATTTCTTCACTAGCTCCTCGTCCTTGTAGGTGGACTGACGCCCGCTGACTCCCCCCTTCTCGACATACTCTTTGGCCTTGGCCTTGGAGGTAATCCATTGAATGAAGAGCCAGGCAGCACCTTGTCTCTTCTCATCGACCTGGCTGGTGACTGCAAGTGAGAAGCCGCCGAGGGCGGGCTTGCGACCGGCTGGCCCTTTCGGCTCAGGAGCGATGCCGAGCGAATCTTTGACCTTCGAGGTCGGCTCGGTCAGCGTTTTGTAAAAGGCCGACCATTCGCAGATCATGGCCACCTGGCCTTGGGCCAGGGCGTTAACCGTCTCGCTGTGGTCGAAATCAACAATGCCTGGGGGCATATATTTCATCAACTTCTCCCGGAACTGGAGTCCTGTCTGGGAGTTGACATCGAGCAGGTTGGACTTGAATTTGGGATCGAGCAGCGAACCGCCCCACGGCCAAAGGAAGCGCATAAAGCTGTCGCATGACTGGGTTTCGCCCCGTCGCGACTGCAATGCGAATGCGTATTTGCCATCCTTGGTCAGCTTGGGAGCGTAGACGTTAATGAGTTCGTCCCAGGTTTCCGGTGGCTTGTCGAAGCCCGCCGCCTTCAGCATATCCTTGTTGTAGTAAAGGAGGCCGGAATAATTGTCGAAAGGCAGCCCATAAAGCACGCCGTTCCACGATCCAAAGGCGGTTAGGAGAAGCGGAAAGAAGTCCTCCAAATCGAGATCAGGATCGATAAGGTCCGGGAATTTCTTTTTGATCTCGTCGACGGGAACAATCCAGCCCGATTCGGCGAACTCGCCCATCCAGACCAGGTCCACCAGAGCGATGGCCAGATCACCTTGGGCAGAAAAGTCGAGCACTTGCTTCTCCCGACTGTTCTCGTAGGGAATAAGTTCGTAGGAGACTTTGATACCAGTAAGTTTCTCGAACTCGGGAAGCATCTCGATCGCTGCTCGATAGCCGGGTCGATCGAGAAAGGTGACATTGACTTCTGTTCCTTTATACTCCTTTGCAGCCTCTTCGAGAGACCAGGCCTGCGCGATGCTCAAGCC
>DATLIT010000168.1:0-3697 GCA_035539295.1 Terrimicrobiaceae bacterium
GCTGCAGAGCTCGACGGCGACTTTCGGCTTGAGGGCGCAGCGTAAGTTGCTATCCCGGCAGCTTTCCGCATCGAAGTGAACGTCTCCGACCTCCGCGAGATCCTCCAATACGTTCCCCGTTTCAGGGAGCGCGTATTCGTCATTGCCCTCGATGGCGAGGTGGCTGCTTCGGATAACTTTTCCAACATTCTCCTTGACCTGGCCGTGTTGCGTTCTCTGAGCGTGAAGGTCGTTCTCGTGCACGGGGCGGGATTCCAGATCGTCCAACTCGCGCGGGAGCGTGATGTCGAGCTGACAAATTCGGATGGAACCGGCATCACCGATGAAGTCACGCTGAACGTAAGCATTGATGCAGCCATTCGCTTGACTAACCAGATCATGGAAGGCCTCTCCGCCGTGGACTTGCGCGCCGCTTACCTAAACGCGGTCATCGCTCACCCGGCCGGGATTCTCGGAGGAATCGACCACCAATTCACGGGTCGGGTCGAACGCGTTGATGTCAAGGCCCTGCGGCTTTTGCTCGACGAGGGAATTGTGCCAGTGGTGCCCCCGCTGGGCTTCGATGGTGAGGGCCGGACATATCGGGTAAACTCTGATGCGGCCGCCGTCGAAGTGGGTGAGGAACTCTCGGCGTCGAAGATCATCTACCTTGCGCCCGGCTCCGCCTTCGCCGGCCATCCGGTTCTCCCGCGTCAGCTGTCGGTCCGGGATACTTTGGAATTGGTCAAACGACAACGGGAGGACCTCTCCCAGAGCATCGTTTCGAAGCTCGAATGCGCCGCCCAGGCTTGCGTGCAGGGCGTGCCGCGGGTGCATCTGCTCGATGGAGGCGTCAACGAGGCGCTTCTCACCGAAATTTTCAGCTATGACGGCTTTGGCACGATGGTCTACTCGAACGAGTACCAACAAATCCGCCGGATTTTTAAGAAGGATGTTCGCTCGGTCATGGCGCTGATCCGCCAATCTGTGCAAAATGAGGAACTGGTTCGCCGCACGCGTACTGAAATCCTCGAGCGGCTCGAAGATTATTGGCTGCTCGAAGTTGACCGAACTCCGGTAGCTTGCGTTGCTTTGCACGTCTATCCTGAGGAGGCTGCCGGGGAACTCGCCTGTCTCTACGTAAGCAAGGCGCACGAGAACCAGGGCTACGGACAAAAACTAATGGCCTTCGCCGAGAACCTTGCGCGTGAGAAAGGTCTCAAGCGAATCTTTGCGCTCTCTACCCAAGCCTTCAGTTATCTGCAGCAAAAAGGCGGGTATGCCGAAGCCGCTCCCGAATCTCTCCCTGCGGAACGTCGCCTCAAGTATGAGGCTAGCGAACGTTTTTCTAGAATTCTCTCCAAGCCACTTGCGACGGCCAATTAAGGAAATAGCGAGATGGCACCAGATTCCACAAGTGGTCTGTTGGTCGACGGTCTCGTTGTTTTTTTTTACTTCGCCGTCATCATCGCAATCGGGCTCTACAAAGGTCGTGGCAGCAAGGATCTGGAGAGCTTCGCGGTCGGCAACCGTAATATTCCCTGGTGGGCAGTTCTGGCATCGATCCTGGCCGCAGAAATCAGTGCGGCAACGTTTCTTGGTGCACCGGGCGAAGGCTACGAAAAGCGCAACTTCACCTATGCGCAGCTAGCCCTTGGCACCATCCTCGCCCGGGTGGTCATCGCTTACATTTTCATCAAACCGTATTATGATTTTCGGGTTGTCTCGATCTACGAGTATCTCTTGCTCCGTTTCGGAACTAGGACGAAGAATACGGCCTCGGCGGTTTTCCTGATCACCCGCGCTCTTGCGAGCGGAACACGGCTCTACGTCGCCGCCATTGTCTTCGTCATGGGCTACGAGATGGTAAGCGGCGAGACCCTCAATATCTGGCAACAAGTCTGGATCTATATTGCCGCGCTCTCCGCCATCACCGCATTGACCGCTGTATATACGGCGCTTGGCGGCATTAAGGCAGTCGTTTGGACCGACGTCATTCAGGCTTGCATAATGTTCGGCTCGCTTGGATTTGCCATCTGGTCTCTCCTCCGGGCGATTCCAGGAGGCTGGCAAGGCGCTACCGCCGCGCTGAACCAACCCAACGACTGGCAGTTCTTCTCAAGTGGGGTGGAGGCCAGTAGAACCTTTGGCGAAAACGTTCGCAGCATCCTCGAAAGCGAGTACACGATCTGGGCCGCACTTATCGGGTCCACCTTCACGACCCTGGCGACACACGGCACCGACCAAGACATGGTCCAGCGCATGCTCACGGCTAAAGACCACCACCGGAGCAGACTTTCTCTCATTCTGTCCGGCTTGGCGGACCTCCCGTTGGTGATGGCGTTTCTCTTTGTCGGAATGCTTCTCTGGGCGTTTTACCAAGAGCCCGGGAAGAACGCCCCCTTCGCTTACTACATCGTGCACGAACTTCCGCCAGGAGTTCGTGGAGTCCTGATTGCCGGCATTTTCGCCACCGCGATGGGATCATTGAGCACCGCCCTCAACGCACTTGCAACGAGCTTCACTGAAGATTGGTATCGCCCCTACGTACGAAAGGGCGCCTCGCAAGCCGAGATCGTCCGCGCGGCCCGGGTGAGCACGGTGGTCTTCTCGATTTTGCTGATCCTGATTGGTTCCGCCACCGCCTACGCCAAAATCGTTCTCAACGCCCGGATCATTCCCATCGTGCTGGGAATCTTTGGATATACTTACGGCTCACTGCTTGGGGTGTTTCTGGTGGGACTACTGACGAAGCGACGAGGCAACGAACCAGGAAATCTCTTCGCCATGATTTGCGGGTTCCTGGTGGTCGCAGTTCTCAGCGGACTGCATAACGACATTTGGACTCTCCTTCATCCAAACACCGCCGGAGGCGGGCACCCCGCCCTCTGGGCGCCGGCCTGGCTTCCGCGAATTGAATTTCCCTGGCGCATTGCTTTCGGCGCGGTCGTGACCTTTGCAGTGGCCGTTTGCTTCGAAACTCCCCAACCGAAAGTCCGCTCGACCGAGGAATACCTCGCCCAGTCGACCCGCATCGGAACTTGACTGGGCCGTTCGTCAAGAGTTTTAGCCCAAAAGGGGAAAATTTTCTTATGGACCGTTCAACCCTTTTTTCTTGAGTGATCGCGCCGGGATTTCTACTCTCGCGCCGCTTGCGGCAGACGAGGGCAAGCTTGCTGTGAACAACTTGTGAAGATGTTGAATCCCCCGGTTCAATGAAGATGAGAGCGCGTGTCACGCTGGGCCGCAAGGCTTGGCCGGATAAAGAGCAGGTCTCGGGCAACCGTTCTGCACATATTTCTTTAAGTTGCTTTCCGTTAACATATTATAGTGAACTACCTCCTTAGAATTTCTGAAAAAAAACTTGGCGCATGCCCGCTTTTCAGCTCTTCTCAGAAAGGCCAAACTGCCGTGGCTGGCGACGGGGGCTAGCCAGCAATCTCGTGCATAACTTTCCATGACATTGAATTGCGGAACCATATGGACGTCGGTTTCCGAGGTGATCCGGCAGCGGATCAGCGCCGACGGGTACGAACGTTGGTTTCAAGGGGTAGATGTTGTTTCTGACGACGGGCTTAAGCTCGTCTTTCGCGTGCCGAATCCGATTCATCAGTTCTTTATCGAGAGCAACTATCTGCGCTTGGTGCAGGATGCGGCCCAGGAAGTTCTACACAGTCCGCGGAAGATCCAGTTTGTCGCTCCGGGAAATGCGGACAGC
>DATLIT010000169.1:0-3496 GCA_035539295.1 Terrimicrobiaceae bacterium
AGTAATTTCAAGAGAACCCTTGCTATTCGTGAAGCCGCCTCCCATCGTCCTTACCTCTGTTTTGTTCATAGAATGCGCCGAAAGCGCCTCGATGGCCGCGGACCCGCAGTTCGACGACGATACACTGGCGGCGAAGATGACCGTTTTTTCAAATCCCTCCCAGGAGCCGCCCTGAAGCCAAAAGAGATCTTAACTACGCAGCGATCTGTCCCTCCGCTCAGCGCAGTCCTCTGAATCTTTGCCGTTGATGAAGCGCACGAATTGGACAGTGGTTACCGCAGGATCTATTTTTGCGGCGGTTTTTGGGTATTTTGTCCTTCGGCACTGGGTGAAGGTCGAGGCGCACGATCTTTACGCAGTCGGCCTGATTCTGCTGGTTCTCGTCTTCACGTTCATCAATCGCCGGCTGGCCACGTCGGCTCGAGAATTGCGAGCCGCCGCTCGGCGCGCCGACGAATCGCTGGTCGCCGCCCGCGCGGCGGAAGACAAATATCGCAGCATCTTTGAAAACGCCGGCGAAGGCATTTTCCAAACGGCGCCCGACGGACGCTATCTCTCGGCTAATCCGGCGCTCGCGCGCCTTTACGGCTACGCTCAGCCGGCGGATCTCATTCACGCGGTGACGAGCATTGGCACTCAGATTTACGTCGACCCGAACCGGCGCGAAGAATTCCTTAAAGAAATGCAAACCAAGGGCGAAGTCTCCGACTTCGAGTCCCAGGTGCGCCGAAGCGATGGAGGCCTGATTTGGATCAGTGAAAATGCTCACGCGGTTCGCGATGAACGTGGCAACGTTATTTACTTTGAGGGGACTGTGGAGGATATCACCGAGCGCAAACGCAGCGAGATTGAACGCGAGGAGCGGACGCAACGCGAGCTCCGGCACCAGCGCTGCCTGCTCGATCTTGCTCAATTTGACAAGAGCGACTTCGGAGCTGCCTTAAGCGTGCTTGTCGAGACGACCAGTCGAACTCTTGGTGTCGCTCGCACGAGCGCCTGGCGCATCGATGAGAAGGACACTGCCAACGAAGCCATCGCGTTGCTGGACCTCTTCGATCTCAACAAAGATGTCCACTTCACGGATGAGTTAATCCTGAAAGGCGCGGATTTTCCGCGGTATTTTGCGGCGCTCCGTTCAGAGACCCATATTGTCGCAGACGAGGCCGTTGCCGACCCGCGCACCAGCGAATTCACGGAAACGTATCTAAAGCCACTCGGCATCACGGCAATGCTTGACGTTCCCACCTTCATCAAGGGTCAGCTTGCTGGTGTGCTTTGTCTCGAGCATGTCGGCGGACCGCGCATCTGGAAGGATGATGAACTTGCCTTCGCAGCATCGGTCGGCAACATGATCGCTGTCACCTTCGAGGCCGCCGAGCGCCGGCGAGCAGAGGACGAAGCCGATCGCGAACGCGAGCGCGCCGAACAACTGCTGCTCAATATCCTCCCGGTTACGGTGGCGCAGCGGTTACGGCGGGGCGAGGGACTGATCGCCGACCACTATACGGAAGTGACCGTTCTCTTCGCAGACATCGTGGATTTCACTCGGCTCTCTGCCAATATCGCGCCCGAGGCGGTGATCAGCTACTCAACGTTATTTTTTCAGAATTCGATCAGCTCGCACACGATCTCGGATTGGAAAAAATCAAGACGATCGGCGATGCCTACATGGTTGTCGGCGGAGTGCCCACTCCCCGCCTGGACCACACCGAAGCGGTAGTCGAAATGGCTCTCGCCATGCTAGAAGTTTGTGCGCGGCTGAGCCGCGGGACCGAAATGCCCTTCACGATGCGCATCGGCATCAACACCGGTCCGGTCGTCGCCGGCGTCATTGGCATTAAGAAATTTATCTATGATCTTTGGGGCGACACCGTGAACCTTGCCAGCCGCATGGAAAGTCATGGCGTCACCGGCGAGATCCAAGTCACGGATGCCGTCTACCAACGCATGCGCCAGAAGTATCTCTTCGAAGCGCGCGGGAATGTCGAGATCAAAGGCCGCGGCCAGCAGAAAACCTATCTCCTCAAGGGCCGAATCGATGTCCTGCAAGCCGCGCTCGGATAGTCCGGAATCAAATTGTGCGCGTTAAATCAGGCGTGTCAGGAGCACCGTAAAATTTGCTCGGCCGCTCTACTTTTGTCAGGCCGACACTCTCCAAAAAGCGATAAACGCGGCCCCCTTCACTGACGCAAAAACGTCCTCCCCAAAGTCCACAGGTTCTGCCACCATGCGTGCGCGTTGAGCACGAGCTCCTCCGAACATCGCACTCTTTAACCGAACACGTTGATTTCTTCCCTATGACTGCCAGCATCAAGCCCCTTAGCAAACGCACCGCCTGGAAAAACCTTGCGGCACACTACAAAAAGATCAAGGAGGTGCCGCTTTCCAAGCTGTTCGCCGACGATCCGAAAAAGCGTGGCCAGCGGCTTACGATGGAAGCAGCCGGCCTCTTTCTCGATTACTCAAAGAACCGCGTCACAGATGAGACGGTAAAACTTCTTATCCAGTTGGCAGCAGAATCTGATCTCCGCGGCCGCATCGGGGCGATGTTCAGCGGCGAGAAGATCAACATCACAGAAAAACGGGCCGTCCTGCACATAGCGTTGCGTGCCCCGAAGAATGCTTCGATTCTCGTCGATGGCAAAGACGTCGTTCCCGAGGTGCATTCAGTTCTTGATGCGATGGCCGCCTTCGCCAACCGCGTCCGCAGCGGCGCGTGGAAGGGCCACACCGGCAAGCGGATCCGCAACATCGTCAATATCGGCATCGGCGGCTCGGATTTGGGGCCGGTAATGGCGTATGAGGCTTTGCGGCACTATAGCGAACGCGCCTTGACTTTTCGGTTCGTTTCCAATGTCGATGGCATTGATTTTGTCGAGGCAACTCACGACCTGAATCCAGCAGAGACCCTTTTCATCGTCTCCTCCAAGACGTTTACAACACTCGAAACGATGACCAACGCCGAGAGTGCGCGGGATTGGTTGCTCGATGGACTCGGCGGCGACTCCAAGGCCGTGGCCAAGCATTTCGTCGCCGTCTCGACCAATGCGGAAAAAGTTTCGGCGTTCGGAATTGATACCGCGAATATGTTCGGCTTCTGGGATTGGGTCGGAGGACGCTACTCAATGGACTCGGCCATCGGCCTCTCCACTATGCTGGCCATTGGGCCTGAGAATTTTCGCGCCATGCTCGATGGCTTCCATGAAATTGACGAACACTTTCGCACCGCCCCCTTCGAGAAAAACCTGCCTGCCCTTATGGGTTTGCTTTCCGTCTGGAACACCGACTTTCTCGGAGCCGAGACCGTTGCTGTGCTCCCCTACGAGCAATACCTCAAGCGCTTTCCCGCATACTTGCAGCAGCTGACGATGGAGAGCAACGGCAAGCACGTGACCCTCGATGGCGCATCGGTAAACTATGACACCGGCCCGATCTACTGGGGCGAGCCAGGCACCAACGGTCAACATTCGTTTTACCAGCTCATCCACCAAGGCAC
>DATLIT010000170.1:0-3744 GCA_035539295.1 Terrimicrobiaceae bacterium
CGTCGAGACTCGGCAGATGCGCTTCACTCTGATTCTTCTCGTTGTCTCCTGCTCGCTCTGCCTGGCTCAGCAGGGGAGCGACAAC
The DNA here is from genome assembly GCA_035539295.1 of Terrimicrobiaceae bacterium. GTDB lineage: Bacteria > Verrucomicrobiota > Verrucomicrobiia > Chthoniobacterales > Terrimicrobiaceae > DASTFP01. Next base: position 86 of record DATLIT010000170.1, read on the forward strand.
GAACGCGCCGCTCGCATGTTCTTTCCGCCGGAAACGAAAGAGTCCACCGACTCACCCAGGCAAGCGCCCGGTCCGCGCCGCGAAAACATCCCTTCCGAAACGATCGATATGTTTTTCCTCGGCCTAAAGGCGGGACAAGTCGATGCTGCCTACGACGGTCTCGTGAAAGGGAGTGTCATCGCCGATCGTCGGGAGGACGTCGCAGGGCTTAAGGATCGCACCCGCCACGCGCTGGATAACTTCGGGCCGATTTCCGGCTACGAAGTCCTGGAGGAAAAGACCGTTGGGAGCACGCTCCTCCGTCGAACCTGCATCTCGTTCAATTCCGATTTGCCCTTGCGGTGGAGATTCTACTTTTACAAGACGCAGGGCACTTGGAAGCTGGTTGACTTGCGGGTCGATGACGGCTTGGTGGAGCTCTTCGAGGAAAGTATTCGCGCACGAAAATGATCAGCCGCTTCCTTAGCTTCATCCGTTTTTCGCATACGATCTTCGCGCTGCCCTTTGCCCTTGGCTCCATGTTTGTTGCGGCTCACGGGCTACCCTCGTTTCGGGTTTTTGCACTGGTCGTCCTGGCGATGGTCTTCGCGCGCACAGCGGCGATGACGTTCAATCGTCTGGTGGACTGGGAAATTGACAAGCGCAATCCTCGCACGGCGGGCAGACACAAACTGGTTTCGAAGCGAATGGCGATCGGCGCCTGCCTTATCTCGGCGCTGTTCTTTGGCGCCACCGCCTCGATGATCAATCCACTTTGCTTTGCACTCTCACCCGTCGCACTCGTAATCGTGTTCTTTTACTCACTGACAAAGCGTTTTACGCACGGGGCCCAATTCTTCTTGGGTCTGGCACTCGCAGTCGCCCCGATTGGAGCCTGGATAGCGGTCACCGGCAGCCTCGCGATGCCGCCTCTTGTCCTCGGCGCCTCCGTTTTGTGCTGGGTGGCCGGCTTTGACATCATCTACGCGACGCAGGATCTTGAAGTCGATCGACGTGAAGGACTACATTCGGTGGTCGTGTGGCTCGGCGTTCCGCGAGCGCTCGCCGTGGCAACATTGCTGCACGCGTTCGCGCTGACCGGTTTTCTGTTCTTCGGAGCGATCGCCCGACTCGGTCCGGTTTACTTTGTCGGATTAGGGTTGGTCGGTGTCGGCCTGGTGTATGAAAACCTCTTAGCGATCAAGGGGACGGTTGCCGCAATCAACAAGGCATTTTTTCAGGTGAACGCAGCTGTGAGCGCCATTTTCGTTTTGACCATCCTTGTCGATCAGCTCGTTGCCCGGTAAAAGGCGAGCGGCCGGCGCGGCATTGGCGTCAAGCTCGATGGCACATGCTTAACAATTCTAGACATGACCATTGGACGCTGTCCTCGAAGCAAATGCCTGGCTTAGCAAAGCTCCAGCGTAATCTTACGCTTAGGTTGTTTATCCTGCTCGCCATGGTGCCGTTGACAGGCGCCACCATCGATATCTACGTGCCTTCTCTTCCGGCGATCACTGCGCACTTCGGAGTTCCGGCTCAGCTCGTTCAATGGACTATTCCGAGTTACCTCATCGGCTACAGCCTGGCGCAACTCTTCTGTGGAGCTCTCTCCGATGCATGGGGGCGTCGTGCCCTGTTGATCATCGGAATAGGTCTCTATACCGCGGCGAGCTTCCTGGCAGCATCCGCTTTCAGCATCAGCATGCTCATTCTGATGCGGTTTGTCCAAGGCTTGGGAGTCGCAGCTCCGGGAGTTCTGGCACGAGCAATCGCCAGTGACAGCTTCGATTCCGAGCGCTTGCCGTACATTACGAACTACATCACTCTGGCGTGGGCGTTGGGGCCTATTATCGCCCCACTGATCGGCGGCTATTTGCAACACGTTTTCGGATGGAAAGCGGTCTTTTACTTTTTGACCGCCTATGGCTGCATTGTTCTTCTCGTTATCTATGTTCTCCTGCCCGAAACGAATGCTTATCGCCACCAGCTAAGGCCCGATACGCTGCTGAATGAATATAAGCCAATCCTGGCGAGCCCAGTATTCCTAGGTTGCGCCCTCGTGCTTGCTCTGATCTATGGGCAACTAGTTCTCTTCAACGTGGTCGGGCCCTTTCTCATCCAAACGGTCCTGGGCGAATCGCCCATTGTTTTCGGACGCATCGCGCTCAGCCTTGGAATCGCCTGGTTCCTTGGCAGCCTGGCCAACCGAATTCTCACCGAGACCTTTCCTCAGCTTCCACTGATGGAGATCGCCACCGTCGTGGCCCTCGTCGGCAGCGCCATTATGGCATGGCTTGCCTTCGAAAGTCCGCTCTCGCTATCCAACCTTGCTATTCCGACCGCAGTGGTTTTCATGAGCGGCTCTATCACCTTTACGCGATGTTTCGGTCTCAGCGTCCGCTTTTTCCCAAAGCAGGCCGGCGCTGCCAGCGCTCTCGTCGGGACCCTGTTTATCGCCGGTTCGGCGTTGGCGGGATTTGGCGCAAGCTTTCTGGAAGCGCGGACGGCCATCCCGCTCGCTTTGTCATTCGTTGGACTCACCGCCCTTACCGCAATTGTAGAGCGAACTCTCAAGCTATCCGGGCATTTCACACCCTGAAAAAAAACACGAACGAATTGAACCATGGAAGGGCGCGTTGATGTCCATTATATCAATTCGTAATTTCCTAAGCTCGTCCATTTCGGCTATCTAATTTCCATGGCGATATATTTCACCTCTGAGTCGAATATCCGAAATGGCCAGGAAGTTGATTAGCTCCGGCTCAACGTTCGAGGACCGGATTGGTTACTCACGCGCCGTTGTTGACGGTGAGTGGATCTTCGTTTCCGGCACGACCGGCTTCGACTACAAAATCATGGCGATTTCCGACGATCTCCTCGAACAAACTGAACAGTGTCTAAAAAATATCGAAGCGACGTTGCATCAGGCAGATGCAACCCTCAGGGACGTGGTCCAAGTCTTGTACATCCTTCCAAATGCCTCCGAGTTCGAGCAATGCTGGCCGGTGCTGCAACGGTGCTTCGGCGATGTGAGGCCTGCCGCTACCATGATTTCAGCGGACCTGGCTGACCCAAGAATCAAGATCGAGATCCAAGTCACGGCACGAAAACCCGCCTAAGCGACAAAGCGGAATTTCCCTTTCACTTGCATCAGAAAAAGTGGGGCCCGTTCTGAGTGGCAGCACGGCTAAGCTCACCGCTGTAAACAAAGCCCCCGGCTGCCAGCACCTCGAGGATGCCACAGCTCAACACCCATCATCACCTCCCACGCCCTAGAATTTCGACAGTTGTGCACGATTCAATTTCCGCTTGACTATACCTACTAGTTGGTATACTCGTTTTTATCGTGGTGATTCAGGAGTCGAAGCAGCGAATCCTGGCGGCGGCCAAGGAACTGTTCCTGGCGCGAGGCTACGCGGGCACGACAGTGGATGCGATTTGTGAGAAGGCCGGACTGACCAAAGGCAGCTTCTACCATTTTTTTGACTCAAAGGAGGAATTGGGTCTCGCCGTTCTCGATTGGTCTCTTCAGCGAAGCGGACAAATGTTGTCGGCTGGTCCTCACCGTCAGATCGCTGATCCGGTCCAGAGAGCCCTGGCTTTTATCGACCACATTGCGATTTGCTCACCCGAGTTATGGAGTGGCGGGTGCTTGCTGGGATCGTTCGCGTTGGAAC
>DATLIT010000171.1:0-3264 GCA_035539295.1 Terrimicrobiaceae bacterium
CTTTTGCAATGACCGAGTATCTTACAACGCTGGCGGGAGCAGCCCCAAAGGGCGACGCAGGAAGGGCTTTCTATAGCCGGGTGGCGCAAATGACCGGTTTGCCACTCGATGCCGTCACGCAGTCGCGCGGCTTTGCCGCGAGAGCGTATGTGAAGAACTTACGCGCCGGCGAAGGCAAGATCGTGAGCCGCTACGATGCTGCCTTCGCGGTGGACGATCCTTATCCTGAGTCGCGGTCGTCGCGGGGACCCGACCCGATCCTTGACACCGTCACGCGTGCCTATGGCGGGGCCATGGCGACCTACGCGCGCAACGAACTCGGCTTCAAGACCGAAATAACTTATACGCTACTCGCCGGTGATGTCACCAACCACTGGGACTGGCAGGGTGGCCGCGGGCAAGCGAGCGCCGAAGATGATTTACGCGTGTTGCTCGCATTCGGCCCGTCGTTCCGTCTCCTGATAGCGCACGGCTATTCCGACATGATCACGCCCTACGCGATGACGCGTTACGTGCTCGATCACATGCCGGTCTTCGATCCACCCGGCCGTGTGCAGCTCAGGCTCTATCGCGGCGGGCACATGCTCTATCTGGACCCGGAGTCACGGAAAGCGTTCAGCACCGACGCCGCAGCGTTTTTCCGAGACAAAGAATAGGTTTCTTCCTTAATGGGATTTGCCTTTAGAGACATTGTTCCCCGCGTCTTTGCCGGTAAGAGCCCATAAAAAATCGCGCTCGTATCCCTGGTAAAGGCGCTCAGCTCCTGCTGAGCTCAGATGGCTTGTATCGAAGAAATAAAGCTCGTTCCCCTTGTTCGGACGGCACTCCGCTTCCGTACAGAACAGGTTGATCGGGTCGATGAGTCTGACGTTTTCGAAAGGTGCCACCGTCTGGCGAATGATTGTCAGTGTGCGTTCTCGCCTCGCATTGACTTTTGCTCGAAGGATTGAGCAGGTATCGGACCCGACGCGAATTGCCTTCACGACACAAGCGGGCGAGTACCACGGAAATTCAGGCAGAGGGGCAATAATGAGAATACGCCGAACACCCGCATTTTTCGCATCCGAAAGCGTAGTAGCAAGACCTGCGGCCAATATTTCGTAAGGGTCTTTTTTGGCTTGACCATCAATCAGACGAAATGAACGATGGAATGGATCTGACTGAGGCAATCCGAGATAAAAATTCCATCGTACTGTAATGATCGCAAATTCCGCCCCCTGAAGAAACGCATTTGGATCAAATGAATCGCACCGGGCAGCGGGCCTTCCGCGACCGGCCTTGACGTCCGCCTAGACAGGCGGACATCCGACTTCGAATACAGTGGTCAGACTGGCAACAGCACGCCGGGCGTATTCCCGGAACGACTGATCGATGACGAGAGCATGCGAATCTCCCAACAGAATGCCGCGATGTGAAACGGGCGGATAGTCGCGGCCGGCAATTTGAGGCGGCCCGAGCCCCGACAGTTGAGGCATCATGAGAGGAGTAATACGCAGCGACCATAGATAGCCTAAGCTGGCGACTAAGACGCACGATGCGGTTCCCAAAACCACAATGGTAGCAGGACGGAATTCGTGTTTTTTCCGCAACCGTCGCACTGGCAATTCGACAAAACGATAGGTGAGTACCGCAAGCACCAACGACAAGACTGCAGCGCTTATCTCTTCGACAAAGCTCTGTTCACCAAAGTTCAATGTACGAACGAATGAGATGAGCGGCCAATGCCACAGATACCAAGGGTAAGAAACGAGGCCGATCCAAACCATTGGCCGCGTTGCGAGGACGCGTGCAACGACGTTACGAGGCTCTATCAGCCCAGCGATGATGATCGAAGTTGCGCCGATGACAGGAACCGCCGCCCAATAGAACGGATAAAGCGTGTCGGCATCGAAGCAAAGAACGGCGAGCACAATGGCGGCGGCGCCGGCGATCGCCAGGCTCTTGTTGACGAAAGCGGGCAGCCGGCGGACGACCGCGGCGAACGCCGGCACCGCTCCACCGAGGATGAACTCCCATCCGCGCGTCGGCATAATGTAAAATGAAACGTTTGGTCTAATGGACGGGTACGTGAATATGACGCACGCAACGAACGACACGATGCCCAGTCCGAAAGTAACCGCAATCCAGGTTCTACGACGATTTTCCGGTTTCATTTTCGCCGTCGTCGCGGTCATGGCGAGCAATGTCAGCGGCGCCAAAAGATAGAACTGCTCTTCGACCGCAAGCGACCACATGTGCAACAGCGGCTTAGTAACCGCGGCCATGTCAAAATAGCCCGTGTGCGACAAAAAGTGATGATTCGCGAACATGATCGCGGACAGGAAAAAGGATTCTGCGAAATCTTTCGGCTCGGCTTGCATGAAAATTATTGTGGAGAGCGCGAGGCAGACAACCATGACCAGCAAAAACGCCGGCAAGATACGGAAGGTCCTGCGAGTGGCGAAGTCGAGAATATTGAACCGCTTGTTCTCGATGTCCTCCGCGATCTGATTGATAATCAGATAGCCCGAGATAACAAAAAAGATATCGACGCCGACAAATCCGCCACTAAACCCGGGGAGGCTGATGTGCGATCCAACAACTGTAAGAATCGCAACCGCGCGCAGGCCATCGATAAATGGTCTGTAAATTCGAACTTCGTGAATTGAAGCGATTGATGCCCCCATGATGCCACTGCTCAGCCGGCACCGCAGTGTCGCCGCCACGCCTCGATGATGTTGCCGAAGTTCGGCGGCTGCACATCGCAATTTGCGCCATCCGGAATGGCGACCCAGGGCTGGGCGCTGCGCGTCCAGATATGCCCGACCGGAAAGAGCCAACCGGTGTCGTCGAGATTCCCAGCCTTCACAATAGTGACCTTGGTATTGGCGCGCGGCTCATGAAACAGCCGGCTGCCGCACTTTGAACAGATGACGCAGTCGATCACGCGGCCGCTCTCGTGCTGGCGCTCCCACACCGCCGGCTGACCTTCCTCGACGACGACGGCGCTTCTATCGGCAAGCAACGAAAGGCTGAAGGCGCTTCCCGACTGCCGCTGGCACTCAGTGCAGTGGCATGCATAGACGGCAAGCGGCGGCGCCGTGATCTTGTAGGCCACGCTTCTGCACTGGCAGCGGCCGGTCAGCGGCAGTTTGAATTCCGGTTTCATGGAAAATGCTCCGCGTGCCAGTCGGCTTCGAGATCGGGATTGATCTTGGCGTCGATGACGAAGACACCTGGCGCCCCCTCCCTGACCCAGACGCGCACAGGATCCAAGTCGGAAAG
>DATLIT010000172.1:0-3611 GCA_035539295.1 Terrimicrobiaceae bacterium
GATGTAGATCACGAGCACGGCCATCAGCAGGAGCAAGCCGAGATTTCCCAGAGAAGCCTGAAAGGCCTGGGCTGTTCCTTGAAACTGTGTGCTGACTTGCTCGCCGAGTTCCGCCGCGGCGATGCGCTGAATGATCGGAACCACATCGCCGAGAGAGGTGCCTGGTGTTAGATCAAAGGAGAGCGTGACGGCAGGCAGTTGCCCCAGATGCTGGACCGTGAGCGGCCCGACCTGAGATTTGAACTGCGCCACGGTGCTGAGCGGGACAAGTTGTCCAGCTGACGACCTGACGAAGAGCCGCGACAAATCCGCAGACTCACGCTTGAAATCCTCATCCGCCTCCAAGATCACGCGATACTGATCGGTGGGCGTGTAAATGGTGGATATCTGGCGAGCGGCATAGGCGTTTCCCAACGCGCGCTCGATCTGACCGGCGCTAATACCCAGGCTGGAAGCTTTATCGCGGTTGATCTCGACAAGGATCTGCGGGCTTGTAATCTGAAGGTCAGTTGTCACATCCACGATTCCCGGGATCTGATTCATCAATCCCTCCATCTTGCTGGCCGCTTCGTATAAGACATCGAGATCGGGCCCGAAGAGAGTAAACTGATAGAGACTCTTCGTCACCGCACCACCAATTCGAATCGCAGGCGGATTTTGGGGGAATACTTTCAACCCCGGAATTATGGAAAGATCTTTTCGCAGCTTACCGATGACCTGGTCGATCGGAGGACGTTCGCTTCGAGGCTTGAGAGTTAAAAAGAGTCGACCGGTGTTGTTCGATCTAGCCGCGCTGCCGCCGGCGCCGATACGCGACATGAAAGATTCCACGGCAGGATTTTTCGAGACAATGCCGGCCGCCTTCTGCTGAAGCTCAATCATTTTCTCGAAGGCGACTCCCTGCTCGGCCTCAGTCGAGATCAAGATCCGGCCGGTATCCTCATTCGGCAAAAACCCTTTCGGTGCCTTGACAAACATCCAAGCGGTCACCAGTGCCATCGCCAGGGCCGCCAACGACACGATAACATGATGCCGCATGGCCAGGCGCAGCGTCGTTTGGTAACCCGCCAGGAGCGTATTGAAGACTGACTCAGACCAACGGAAGAGAGCGTTATTACTCGCGCCGTGAGCCCCTTTCAGAAAACGACTGCAGAGCATCGGTGTCAGCGAGAGAGAAACGAACCCAGAGATAAGAATGGCGACTGCAATCGTGACGGCAAATTCGTTCAAGAGCCGACCCAAGATGCCGCCCATGAAAAGCACCGGAATAAATACCGCCGCGAGCGAAAGCGTCATCGACAGAATGGTGAACCCGATCTCCCGTCCGCCTTTGATCGCCGCCTCGAAAGGTGTCTCTCCCTTCTCCATATGGCGAACGATATTTTCGAGAACCACAATGGCGTCATCGACCACAAATCCCACTGCCAGGATGAGCGCCATCAACGAGAAGTTGTTGACGCTGAAGTTCAGCAGATACATCACGCAAAACGTTCCAATAATCGAGAGCGGGATGGCCGCGCTTGGGATCAGCGTCGCGCGCACGTTGCGCAGGAAAATGAAAATGACCAAGACGACGAGCGCGACCGCCAGCACCAGCGTGAACTGCACATCGTGCAGAGATTCGCGGATCGAAACCGAGCGGTCGTAAAGGATGTCTAGCTTCACGCCTCCGGGAAGCTGCGCTTTGAAAGTGGGAAGGAGCTCGTGAATGCGATCAATTACTTGGACCGTGTTGGCACCAGGTTGCCGCAGGATTGCCAAGACGATGCCGCGACTGTGATTGTACCAGCCAACGTTTTTGTCGTCTTCTACGCTATTGATCACGCTCGCGATTTGCTTCAGTCGCACTGGAAAGCCATCGCGATACGTCACAATCACCTCGCCAAAGTCCTCCGCACGCTCGAGTCTGCCCGTCGTCTTGATTGTTCGGGATATCGGTCCGGCATCCAGCTGTCCGGTCGCCTCGTTGGAATTAGCTTCGCGAATCGCATTCTCAACGTCATCGAATCCGATGCCGCGGGCAGCAAGTTCCCTGGGATCGACCTTGACGCGGACGGCGAATTTTTGCGCGCCGAAAACATCGACCTGCGCGACACCACTGACTGTCGAAAGGCGCTGGCCGATCAGTGTCTCGGCGTACTCGTTTACTTTGTTGAGCGGTAAAGATTCGGAGTGGGCGGCCAGCATCAAGATCGGTTGCTCCGCAGGGTTGACCTTGCGAAACGACGGCGGGGCCGGCATGTCTGTCGGCAGATCTCGTTGGGCTTGCGAAATCGCTGCCTGGACGTCCTGTGCCGCGGCATCAATATTTCGGGAGAGTTCGAACTGGATAGTGATGCTGGTCGATCCCAGTGAACTCGATGAGGTCATTGACTCGATTCCGGCGATGGTCGAGAACTGCTTTTCCAGCGGCGTAGCTACCGAGGAGGCCATCGTCTCGGGTTCAGCGCCCGGCAAGCTGGCAGAGACGTTAATTGTCGGAAAATCAACGTTAGGCAGATCGCTGACCGGCAGCCGAAAATAGGCGAGCAACCCAGCGCCAAGGATGGAAACCATGACAAGCGTCGTCATGATCGGACGCCGCACGAAGGGATCGGTCAGGCTCATTTCACCCGGAGGTAATATTTTCGGCGACTTCAGGTTTCTGATCTTCCACAATGTTGACTTTGGCGCCCGGAGAAAGGCGGAGCTGACCGCCCGTGACGACGAGTTCGCCGGGGTTCAAGCCTTCCGTGACAATGGCCATATCACCGACAGTGCGTCCGACCTTCACCCTCCTGATCTCGGCGGTGTTGCCGGCGATGACAAAGACCTGGGATCCTTGCTGGCCTTCCATGATCGCGGTTGTGGGCACAGTCAGGGCGTTTGGTTGCTCGGCGAGCTTGACAGTTACATCGACGAATTGGCCAGGCCAAAGACTGTCATCCTGATTCGGAAAGGTGGCCTTAAAGGCGATCATGCCGGAGACCCGGTCGACTTTGTTATCAATAAACGTCAACTCGCCGGTGCCGAGGAGCCGCCCGTTATCTGGATCGTGTGCGCTGACAATTGGTTTCGCCGTGGCCATCCATTTTCGCACTTCAGTGAGTGCCCCTTCGTGCAGCGAGAACGCGACGTAAATCGGCTCCATTTGATTGATGACCGTCAAGACGTCTGTATTTGCGTTGACGATGTTGCCCGGCTTGAGAAGAGCCGACCCGGCGCGGCCCGCGATGGGCGCACGCACTTGCGCCCAGCCAAGTGAAAGTTGGGCTTCATCCACATCGGCCTGCCGGGCATCAAGGACTGACTTTTGGGATTCAGCCGTCGACAGATACTGCGAGAACTGCTCCTTGGATGCGACCCCACGATTGATCAACGTGGTGTATCTCTCCGCCTGTTCGCTGGCGTTTTCGGCGGTGGATCGAGCCATCGCAAGATTCGCCCGCGCCCGCTTGAGAGCAACATCGAAAGAACGGGCATCGATATCGAACAATGGATCGCCCTGCCGGACCACGGCTCCGTCCGCGAAGTGCACGCGCAAGATTTCTCCTTGCACCTTTGACTTTAGCTGAACGCTGGCGATCGGCTCAACCGCGCCAATCGCATACATCTCGATCGGCATATTCCGT
>DATLIT010000173.1:0-2415 GCA_035539295.1 Terrimicrobiaceae bacterium
GGTGGAAAGCGTGAGCTCGGGCGTTTCTGAATTGCCCAAGCTTCCCTACAGTGGTTTGCCGGTCGTAAAGCGAGAGCTTGATTGGGTTCGCCTCGCGCAGGATTTCCCTGTCCGCATCCGCTTCACCGAAAGCGTTCCTCCCGATTTGCTTCGCGTCGGCGCGACGGCCACGGCGACTATCTTTACCCGGCCGCGCGACGAAACCCGATGATATGCACCCGAAGCGGATCCTCGCCTCGTCTACCGTTTCGGACATCTGGAGCGAACTGGCCCCGCGCCCCGGTCGTTTAGAGGAAACGATCCGAATCACCGTCGCCGCCCTGCTCATGACTGTTGTCATGCTTACCTTTCGCATGCCGTATTTGTTCGCCGGGCCATACTTGACCTTCATTCTTTCCCAGCGGGAGACAATGCTCACCCGTGCGCTGGCGATTACATCACTCCTGATTCTTGTGATTGCCTCCGTCTTGGTCTATGCGGTAGCCCTTCTCGCCTGGAATGTCGCCTGGCTGCGCGTCTCGCTGCTTGCGCTTGTGTTTTTCATGGGCTTTTTCCTCATGCGGACAATCGCGCAGCCTGTCATTCTCCTCGGGCCGCTCGTGATCGTTTCGCTGTTTGCCTACGCTTTTGATACCGTCCCTTTTCCGAATGAGTTGCTCAATCAACTCGGGTGGATTTGGGCGATCTTCGGTCTGCTCTATGTCGCAACATTTCTCACCCAGTGGTTGTTCGGAGCGCCGACAGCTCTGGAGGTCTTCCGTACCCAGATGCGGCGGGCTCTGGCGGCCGCCGAATTGACGTGTTTGCGGTTGGCTTTCGGGCACGCTCCTGCCGAGGCTGCTATCTCTAACGGGGAGAGCCACGATGCCAGCGCCCGGCTAAAGCTGCTAGGCGCCACAAAGGTTTTGCGTCCAGATGAAACTGCCCGGTGCGCGGCTCTTTTGCAGGGAGCGATCGGCGTAAGCCAGCTCACGGTGAAGGCCTCGGGCGAAGCACCGCAAGGCGAAGCGAGATCGAGCCTGCTGGCGGTGGCGGCATGGGTTCGGCAACTGCGTCTGCGCGTGCTACACGGTGAAGAAATTCCCTTAGGTCATCCTCCAGGTCTCACGGGAACGAGGTCGGGCTGGCGAGAGGCGATTGAGCCGCTCTTTCGGGCAGGTTCCGCCCTGATTGTTCCCGAAGCAACGCCAGCCAAGGAGCGAGAAAAGGGCTCCTTCTTGGCAGCCGATTGGTCGACGAACCCCGTCTACACCTCGTTTGCGCTCCGCGCAACGCTGGCGACTATGGGCTGCTATCTGTTCATGTCACTCGCTGATTGGACTGAGATCCATACATGCATGATCACTTGTGTGGTCACGGCGCTCGCCGTTGCCGAAGCGCGGGAACACAAGCAAGAGCTCCGCCTCGGTGGTGTCATCCTGGGCGGTCTCTACGGTTTGGTGGCGACGGTTTTCTTAATTCCACGATTTGACTCTTTAATGGGGCTCTTGATCGTGCTGGGACTCGGCGCCGCAGTGGCCGCGTGGCTTTCTACCGGCAGCAAGCGTATCGCATATGCCGGATGGCAAATGGGAATCGCAATATTCATGACAATCCTTCAGAAGCCGCATCCCGTTATTGAACTCGACGTCCTCTGGAGTCGCTTCGTCGGCATTGTACTCGGCGTGGTCGCGATGCGCCTTGTGTTCTCCTTTCCCGGCTTCGAAGCTCGCCTCGATAGTTTGGCTCCCCGCGCCGATCCAGACCATGAGAAGGCGGCATGATGCGCGCTATGGGGTCGAGCTCGGCCTCTCTATTGCGTCGCGAATTCGCCATTCGTCCGCCGACTCCCAATGATCTGACTCGTATTTTGTGACATCAACGGATGATTGAAGCCTGCGCTTTGCGCTGCAAAACGCGTCAACTTTTGAACACGATTGGGTTCGCCGGTCGCCGATGGATAGTTCGATAATCGCCGCCGCTTCTGCGAACTGGGCTCCAGCGGAACCCCGGCGGGAGCGCGCATTTTAGAGGCAGAGCTCTGGCGGTCCCAAGTTGAGATTCGGGGTCAGGTCGGGGTCGTCGTAGTCTCCTAGCTACTTTTGACCACGTTTCTCGTCATTTTCCTGATCAATTGCTGGCGCCCTTCTTCACCTCGAGAGACGGTAAGAAAACCACGATTCTCTGAAATTTCGGCGTCCAAAAGCTTGAGAAAAAGATGAAGAACAAGCATATGAGCCTCGTGCCAGGTTGATTGGAGCCCCACGGTGGGAGGGCAAAATCGGCAAGGTTCAAACAGTAATTCGGTTATCACCAGACGGCAGATTCACCAGCACTCATGGATTCCCCGATCGTCGCCGCCGCTTCTGCGCTCCTTGGTTCGAGTGTCGGCGGTCTCACCACTTTCGCGACAACGTTCGTCAACCAGCGCTACGT
>DATLIT010000174.1:0-7322 GCA_035539295.1 Terrimicrobiaceae bacterium
GTTGGCTGTCCGGGTGTCTCTCCGGGCGGCGCGGGCGCCGGAGCAGGTGCGGGAGCCGGAGCAGGTGCGGGAGCCGGAGCAGGCGCGGGAGCCGGAGCAGGCGCGGGAGCCGGAGCCGGAGCAGGCGCGGGGGCTGGACCGGGCGCAGGCGCTGGCGCCGGAGGAGGTGGCGGCGGAGGCGGTCCACCGGCGCTGCCGGCATTGCGAGCAGTTTGAGCGGCCTGCGTTTGCAGATTCGCGTCGGTCAGCATCGGATCTCCTCGCTGCGTCGGGAGACCCGTAGCCTGCTTGCTTGCAATGTCGTTCAAAAGCGCCTGGCTTGGCAGCGGGCCGAAGCCTCCTGCCTCTCCAAGCAGCGACGTAGCGAGAAGCAATTTCAGATTGATTGTCCTCACCGCCGGCATCTTCAAAGCGCCATTCGGGATATCAACAGTCTGTCCTGGTCGCAGCGTTACGCGAATGGAAGGCCTTTCCGTAAAGTAGACGCGGGTTTTGTGACTGAGGCAGATCACTTTAACTCTGCCGCCGCCTCCCGGCACGTAGGAGATGAGAAAGTCCGTTCCGGTGACGGCGGCGGTGACTGCTCCAGCTTGGACCTTACCGCCACCGGCTCCCTTGGGAGAAGAAAACAAAATCGTGCCGCTTTCAAGGATGACCTCGCGTCCGTCCGGAAGAAAGCGAAAGAGCGCGTTCGAACCCACACGGGTGATTGTGAAGTCGGGGAATTTTAGCTCCGCGCGCGAATCGCCCCCGGTCTTCAGAGCTGTCTTGCCACGAACGGTATCCCCGAGGGAGGCGCGGCGGGGCGGTCCCTTTTCACCCAATAGGGATACGATATTGACGGTCCGCGTGACCTCGGCTTGCTCGAAGGGATCGGCCCACAAAGCAGGCTGGACCGCGCAAAACAGAAAAAGCAGAGCGCGGATCCGACAAGTCATAGGCTAAAATCGAACATCCAGCGTGAGAGTTCCCCCGGCATTTACCACAATATAGTCGAAGAACGACTCAGTTGAATTGTTTGCTCCAAAATTGGCACTTGCCGTCACGCGAGCCCAGCGGGTGAGAAAAAGGCTCAGCCCCGCCCCGACGTTGTTTGTCACGTCCACCCGGTTGTCTTCGGGATAATAAAACAGGGAGAGGATATAGTAGGTTTGCAATTCAAGAGGCGTTAAGATCCGCCAGCGCCAACCGAGCCAAAAATCATTTTCATGCCGCCGAGAGTCAGAGGGAGAGGCGGTCAGCGACCACGATCCCAGCCAGCCAGTCTGAATCCACATAGCCTGATTAATTTGAAATTGCTTGTAGAGTGCCGTCGTCAGGGCGTTGTTCACGTAAAACTCGTCGAGACTATTTCCCTCAGTATAGCGCTGGTACTCATATCGAACAGAGGCTGTCAGCTGCCCAAGGCCTTCGAAAACGTAGTCGAGACCACCGCCGGCGTTGAAATAATTGAAATTCAAGGAGGAGAACTGGGCGTACTGGAAGACCTGATCTGAGACGTGTCCGTCGAGATAGAGTCCTCCGACGACATTGGGACGGAGGCCGGCGCCGCCTCCTCCGACGAAATAGAGATCGCCGCGGCCTGCATCATTGGAGAGGCTGGGGTTCGAAGTGTAGAAAAGGCCAGCGGTGCCGATGAGATATGCGCCGAACTGGCGGGGTCTCTCGCGGATTAGCTCCTGGGTGCCCAAATCCGCCTCGGCCTGCACAAAAATGGTGTCGGCAACTTCCGGAGCTGCCTGAGCGCGATCGAGCGCGGCCGCGGCGCGTGAAGCTGCAGTCGTTCGCGCAGCCGCGTCTGCTCGAGTACTCTGTGCTTGCACGACCTCGAACCCGTGCATTAGCACCGCCAGAAGAAGCAGCTTTCTTAAAAACACGGGCTACATAGGCGCGCTGAATCTAAGGAAATGTCAAGCCGCCTTTTGCAGTGGCTTGCATTCGCGGCGCAGGCGGGTTCCTCTGTCATAGTGCAAATGACTCGCGTGTCGTCCTTGAGACTTCGCTGGCAATCGCTGGCGAATGCCTCGGGCATGCTGGCGGTGTTACTGGCTACGGTTTTCACACCGTTCGTTGCCAGTCTCAATCTTTACCTGCAGGACTGGCTGCTTCGCATCACGACGCAAGCTTCCTTGCCGGAGGAATTCGCACTCGTGACCATTGATGAGCGCTCGCTCAGCCTCAGCGAGGTGAGCCCCGAAGAAGTTGCTGAATCGCGAGCGCTTCAGTTGATGCAGGCGGGCTTTCCCTGGTCGCGGGAAGTGTATGCGGCCTTGACCGAAAAGCTAATGGCTGCTGGCGCACGGCTGGTGATCTTCGATGTCCTTTTCCCCACATCGAAAGAAGGCGATCACCCTTTTGCCGATGCCCTCAAAGCGCATACCGGCAAAGTTCTCTTGGCTGCTTCCTTCGAGAACCCGGACTCTCGGGATCGTGGCGCCAAAGCTCCTCAGCTGGTCGTTCCTAACGATGCCTTTCGTGAAGCGGTCAATGGCGATTGGGGAATCGTCAACCTGCCGATGTGGTGGGACAACAAGGTCCGGTCGCTTTTCACTGCTGCCAGCGCCTCGAATATCATGGGCGTTCCCACCCTTTCCGACGAGGAGGTTGTGGCTTCCTTGCCGGCCGTCTCCACGCGCCTTCTGGGGGGCACCTTGCCTGAGAATCCGGAACACCGGCCGCTTCGATTTCGGTATTCACTACCCGGCACAACTCGCGTGGTTTCGCTCTTCGAGATCTTCGTCTCGGAGTTTTGGAAGAAGAATTACGACGATGGGAAGTTTTTCAAGGATCGTATTGTTCTGGTCGGAGCGACGGCCGAGCGGCTGCACGACTTCTATTTAACGCCGTGGGGAAAGCTTTCCGGTCCGGAGATCAACCTGCACGCGCTTGCCGCCATGCTGCGCGGAAGCTGGCTAAAACAAGCTGGCCTCGCGTCCACCATTGTCGCCCTCGTTTTTGCGGGGTTGGCTGCATTCAGCGTGACCTTTTTCCTTCGCGGAGGCGCCAAGTCCCTGGCGGCTGCGGTGGTTGGCGGCGCGTTGGTGTGGCTCCTCCTGTGCGCAGCTGTGCTTTGGCTCTTCTCATATTTTTTGCCGGCGGCCGCTCCGCTGCTGACGTGGCTTGTCTGCGGCTTTGCCGGTGTGGCCTGCGACGTCTCGATCGAGCGGCGGGAGCGCGGGCGCATGCGGGCGACGCTCGAGCGCTATGTCTCCAGAGACGTTGTGCGTGAAATTGCGGAGAATCCTGATTCCTACCTGCAAAGCCTTGGCGGTCAGCGAAAGGAGATGGTCGTCCTCTTTTCCGATCTCAAGGGCTTCACATCAGCTTCCGAGCGGCTTGATCCCGCGGAAATGGTCACGCTCCTCAACGAATACTTCCGCGACATGGTGGAGGTGGTCTTTGCGCATTCTGGCACGCTCGACAAATTCATCGGCGATGCAATCATGGCCACGTGGGGAGGCCTTCGCCCTGCAAATCGCGAGGAGGATGCTCAAAATGCGGTCCTCGCCGCCCTCGAGATGAAGGAGCGATTAGTCTCAATCAATGAACGGCGAACCACCGCCGGCATCACTCCCTGGGGTTCCGGTATCGGCATCAGCTACGGACCGGCAATCTTTGGCAACATCGGTTCTCATCAGCGGATGGACATGACGGTCATCGGCGATACCGTCAACCTCGCCTCGCGGATCGAGGGTCTGACGCGCATTTACGAATGTGACATCCTGGTTGATGAACGCATCGCTCGAAAAGCGCGAGAGATTTGCCCCTTCCTCGAAGTGGACGTGGTGCGCGTCAAAGGGCGCAAAAAGCCGGAGCGACTGTTCTTTCCCCACAAAGAGGAGCATCTTAAATGGGCGGAGGCATTCGCAGCCGCCCGGGCTCAGTATCGCGCCGGTGAATTCTCGCTGGCACAGGCCGCCTTTGATCAACTCGCCCAAGGCGGTCTTGCGCCGAAACTGGCGGCACTCTATCGAGTGCGCTGTGAAGGCTTCGTTACCCAACCGCTCAGCCCAGGCTGGGAAGGGATTTGGGATTTTCTCGAGAAATGACATTTTCTTTGGCTCAACAAGCTCACTCAGAGTTGAAACTGCGGCGATTTTTTCCCATTCTCCATCGCTGTCGATGGACATCGTTTACTTTGACTTGGAGACCCAACGCACGGCCAACGACGTGGGCGGTTGGGACAAGAAATATCAAATGGGGATGTCGGTGGGGGTCACCTACAGCACGGCTGAGGACACCTACGAGATTTATCCCGAAAGGCGAGCCGGCGACCTGGTAAACCGTCTGCGCAAAGCCGATCTCGTGGTCGGCTACAATATTCTGCATTTCGACTACCAGGTGCTCATGGCCTACACGATTCTCGATCTTCCCCATTACCTCCCCACCCTCGACCTTCTCGAGCACGTGGAGAGGGCGTCCGGCCATCGCCTCAAGCTGGACGATGTGGCGCACGGAACGCTCGGAGTCGGCAAAATTGGCGAGGGACTTGACGCAATTCGTTGGTGGAGGGAAGGAAGGGTAATGGAAATTGCAGAATACTGCTGCTTCGACGTCAAAGTTACCCGTCTTGTTCATGAGCACGGCGCCCGCCACCGCGAGTTGTTTTACACCGACCGATTCGGTCGAAGACAACGGCTCGAGGTCGACTGGGCGCGCGGAAACTGATGATTCAACCGCTGAAATCGTCGAAGACGACTTGGTTCGTCTATTGGTTGGATCTCGAGGAACCGGTGCCGGCCGGCGCCGATTATTTTCTGCCGACCCTTCTCATTGTCTGCGATCCGGCCGGGGCGCCTCTGGCGGCTCCAGACATTCTCGAAGAACTAGATCAGGTGCGCGTCGAAAGCCTGCTCATCAAACTCTTCGACCGTCTGGGCGTCCCGGATCGACTTGCCATCTGCGCGAGCGACGAATGGGATGACGATGCCTGGAAGCAATTTTCCCAAGACCATCGCGTCGAGATTCGCTTTCAGCGCTTCAGTCGCGGGGGCGCCGACGAGTTGCGGGCCCTGGCACGCACCGTTGTTCTGCGCTTCGCCCGGGACGAAGACTCTGCTCCCCAGTCGAAAGAGGTTGCTCGCGGGCTTGTCAACACGGCGTTGCGTATTCGTTCGCCACGCAAGAAGATCGCTCTGCTCCGTTCGGCCCTGGCGCGGGACGCGGATTGCTCATCGGCCCGCATCGAGTTGGCCGACGTGGAATTCCAGCACGGAAACTGGAAGGTTTGTCTGGCTGCTTACGATGAGGTAATTGCCCGGGAAACCCCGCGATGGCGCAATCGAAATCCTCAATGGTGGACTGACCGCGAGACCCGGCTTCTACTGCGTGCCATGTATGGCCGAGGGATGACGCTCTGGCACCAGAACCAGCATGGTGAATCGGCCGCGCAATTCGAGGAACTCCTTTCCTTGAACCACCGAGATAACCAAGGAGTTCGCTTCTTTATCCCCTTACTCCATCTGCTCGATGAGAACACTGAAGGAGCCGCGCTCCATTTTGAACGTTACGCGCGCGATTATCCGCACGATTTTGCCGAACCCTCGTTCCTTTTCGGCTGGGCGCTCTGTCTGACACTCCAGGGCGATGAGACCACCGCACGCCACAAGTACCGCGAAGCCATCCTCGGCAACATTTACATCGCTCCCATGTTGCTCGAATCCGCCGAGCCAGCTCGCGCCCTCTGGCACCCAAATGAGCGGGCTGAACCCAACTATGCGGCCGAATTCATCGATTCCTATGCGCTTCTCTGGGATCGGGAAGCGGGAGCGCTGCGTATTCTTCGGGAGTGCTGGGAGGAACTTCAGTCCTGGATCGCCAAGATCGTTGAGCTGCGCGAACGCATGGCTGACTTTCAGGACCAACGCTTCGAGCCCGACTATAAAAAACTCTGGCAGCAGCTCGTTGCCGAAGATGAGCGCCTCGCGGCGAGAGCGCTGAAGGGCTAGGCAGAGATTCTTCTGATTCCCGCTGCCAGGCGACCGCTCTTGGGCTAGGCTCTTTCGATGAATCGCCTGGCCGAGGAGAAATCACCTTACCTTCTTCAACACAAGGCTAACCCGGTGGAGTGGTGGCCGTGGTCTGAAGAGGCCTTCTCGGAAGCGAAACGACTGAACAGACCGGTGTTCCTTTCGGTCGGCTATTCCACCTGCCACTGGTGCCACGTCATGGCGCATGAGTCGTTCGAAAACCCGGAGATCGCCAGGCTGATGAATGACAATTTCGTCAACATCAAGGTGGACCGTGAGGAACGGCCCGATGTTGATCGGCTCTACATGGCCTTTGTGCAGGCAACCACAGGCTCGGGCGGCTGGCCCATGAGCGTCTGGCTTACCCCGGAAGGGCGCCCCTTCTATGGTGGCACCTATTTTCCACCCGACAACCGTTATGGACGCGCTGGATTTCCCAGCGTTCTCACCCAAATCGCCCGGCTTTGGGAGCAGGATCGTGACAAGATCGAAACAGAGGCGGCTCGAGTGATTGCCGCGCTTGCGCAAGCTGGCAAAGGCGTGGCCGGCGCCGAGTTTCACGAGGATGACAGCCCTCTCGTGCGGGGATTCGAGGATTTCTCCCGAAGCTTCGATGAAAATTACGGTGGCTTTGGCGGCGCGCCCAAATTCCCGAGGCCGTCGGTCTTCAATTTTCTCTTTCGATTTGCGACACGTGCAACGGGAGATAAGGCGGACCGGGCTGCGAAAATGGCGCTGCTTACGTTGCGCAGAATGGCTGCTGGCGGCATGCGCGATCATCTCGGTGGAGGATTTCACCGGTATTCGGTCGATGAGTTTTGGCATGTGCCGCATTTTGAGAAGATGCTCTATGACCAAGCGCAGCTGGCGGTTTCGTTTCTCGAGGCGTGGCAGCTCACTCGCGACGAATTTTTCGCCGAAATCGCCCGCGAGGTGCTCGAGTATCTGTTGAGGGACATGACGCATCCCGAGGGCGGCTTTTTCTCGGCGGAAGATGCTGACAGTCTGATTGCTCACGGTCGCCCGGAACACGCCGAGGGAGCTTATTATGTCTGGAGCCGAGAGGAAATCGTTGAGGTGCTCGGCGCGGAAGACGCACGGATTTTCTGCCGCCACTACGGCGTGGAAGAAATGGGAAATGCGCCGGGGGTGAGCGATCCGCACGGGGAGTTTAGGGGCAAAAATATCCTTATTGAGAAACAGGAGATCGCCACGACCGCGAGAATCCTGAATCTCACGACCGAGAACGTCTCCCATTCGCTCGGCGTGTCGCGCAGAAAGCTTTTCGATCGACGCTCGCAGCGTCCGCGTCCGCACCTCGACGACAAGGTTCTCACGGCGTGGAACGGCTTG